>JACRGQ010000065.1 GCA_016217735.1 Nitrospinota bacterium | reverse complement strand
TGTCTCAGTTCCGGTGTGGCTGGTCATCCTCTCAGACCAGCTAACCATCGTTGCCTTGGTGGGCCGTTACCCCGCCAACTAGCTAATGGTGCGCGAGCTCATCCTATAGCGCATGCTTACAAGTAGAGGCATGCTTTGATCCCCCGGCCGCCCCGGAGGATATTATTCGGTATTAGCCAACCTTTCGGCTGGTTATTCCAAACTTTAGGGGAGATGGCTCACGTGTTACTCACCCGTTTGCCGCTTTACTCATCCTTGCGGACTTTCTCGCTCGACTTGCATGTGTTAGGCACGCCGCCAGCGTTCGTTCTGAGCCAGGATCAAACTCTCCGAAGAAAATTTGTACCCTGAGCTTTATTCTTAGGGTTCTATACTAAATTCAAAGGACGGTTCACGCCGTTTAAAGCGCGTTCCATCCGGAAACCCGCATGATCAATTTCTTTCGTTTAACAATTTCAATGTTCACTCCCGCCTTTTTCAGCGGGAAGCTTTGATAATATCAAAGCTGAGGTTTTTGTCAACCGGTTAATTGAAAATCTTTTTCAAAACTTCCAACCGGCGCTTCCTTCGCCGGCGCCTTTCAGCGCCGCCGCTCCTCAACAGGAAGCGTGAATACTACCAGAGCCGGAAAATTAGTCAACCACTTTCTCAAAATCTTTTTTCAATGTCTTTTCAGTGCGGCCAACAACTCCTCCGCGCCGCATCCCTTGCGGGTCAAACGGCATCCTCCGCACCATCTATGCTACGCCGAGCCGGAAAAAAGTCAATCGATTCCGGCTCTAAAAACAGGATTTATTTTCAGCACCGCGGTGCAAAACGTCTACAGTTCTGAAAAAATTAGCTGTTCCAGCGCGGCCATTATGCGGTTTGCATCCTTCGCAACGCCATCGAATGCGCCGCAACGCGAAATTACCATTAAAGAGTTGGTGAAAAAAAGTTCTTCCGCGCCGCGCGGAGCATCGATGCCATACGCGCCGACGTTGGTTTTCACGCCGAGTTTGCGCGCGGCGGCAAGGACTTTCGCCCGCGCTATCCCCGCCAGGATGCCGCACTCCGCCGACGGCGTATAGAGTTCCTGATCCTTCATCCAGAAGATGTTCGAATAAATCCCTTCGGCCACCGCTCCTTGCGTGTTGCAGAAGAGCAGTTCATCCACGCCCATTTCCCCCGCGCGCGCCTTCGCATATACCGCGCCGATGCGGGACGCCGTTTTGTGCCGCACCGCCGGGTCGCGTTCGTTGACCGGCCACGGCGCGATGGCGGCGGTGATTATCGGCATTTCGGCGCGCGGCGCGCTGTTTCCCGCGATGATTGCCATCCGCGTATCATCCGGCAGATCGGCAAAACGCCCCGTTTGCGATGTGCCGCGCGAAAGCGCGATGCGCAGAAAACCGTGCTGTACGCCTTCGGCTTCGATAAGCCGCGCGGACCACTCCGCCACATCGTCAAACGCAAAGGGGAACGCGATGCCAAAGAACGCGGCGCTCCCCTTCATCCGTTCGTAATGCTCCCGCAGCCACACGGCAACGCCGCCGCGCACCAGCACGGTCTCAAACAGCCCGTCGCCCAGCATGAAGCTCCGGTCGAAGGGGGACAGGGCGCACGACGAGCGCTCAACTATTTTTCCGTTGTGTGAATAGAATTCCGGCATGGGGCCATTTTACCCGGTCGGACACCGCGCGGCACCCCTTTTCCGCGGGCCGAAAACGGCGGGCGTATCAGTCGCGGATTAATAGCAGAGTTGGTCGGCTTCTTTGGTTTTTGATTGCGGCATGATGGAGCCGTCATCCTTGAAAACGATTCCCGGACTTTTTTTCGCGCCGGGGGCAAGGATATCCTTTTCCGTAAACTCGATCATCACGCAGCGGGTTCCGTAGCTGGTATATTTCTGGGCCGGTCCGATATCGATAACGGCCATCACCCCGCCGGAGGGATTTTTCATGTCCGTAAATTCGATTTCAAGTCCCCTGAATTTCAGGGAGCAGACGGGATTCTTCCCCGATTCGCATTTCATCTGGCCTTTAAGGAACTGCGCCAATTCCACGTCGGATTTTGGTTCCCCGGCGGCGGCCGCGGAAAGCGCGGATGCCGCGACAAGCGCGAACGCTAAAAGGATTTTTACGGTTTTCATGACGGCAAGTTTACTATTTTCGCGCCGCCCTTAAAACCGAAAATTTTTGGAGAGGATTTGCCGCAACAGGGGCAATGAGCCGGTTTGGCGCAAATTTCCCTTTCAATTCTTTCAAATCCTCCCAGAGGCTCCAAAAGCTCCAAATCTTCCGGATTGGCCCGCGCCAAGAGCTTCAGATGCGCCAAATGCGCCATTTCCATCACATTGCCCAACCGTGCTTGACTCCGGCACGGAGGCCGGGGGTGATTGCGGCATTTGGCCGAACCCCCAAAGGATCAGGGAGCGGCGGAATTATCTTTCAGGATTTTCTCGAGACGCTCCGCCAATGGCGGAATATCTTCCGTTTGCCGCATAGCGCACTTCGTAATGCCGGAGCACTTCGTCGCGGAAATACTTGCTTAGTTCGGCGGGTGTGCGCAGGTCGACTTTCCTGCCGAACAATTCCGACAACTCGATTTCAAAACCCGCCATCTTCAAAAGGCCGGGGGAATGCCCTGGCTCAAATTCAACCAGCACGTCGATGTCGCTGTCCGGGCGGAAATCACCGCACAATACGGAACCGAACAGCGCAAGCTTCCTGATGTGGCGCGCCTTGCAAAACGCGGCTATTTCCCCTTGCCCAACAGCCAGTTTCATTTTATTTAGTATAGCGCAATTCAGAAGCGGAGGCGGAATGCTCCAGCACTTTCCGCCATTCAGGTGGAAAGGCAAAAAGAAATGAGTTTGACCACTTTTGCCGCAAGGTATAGACTTTTTTATATGGGGACAGAAAACACAATATTATTTGAGAAAAGACGGGAACGGGGCAGAAGTTGAAATGTCCGAAGTGGTTATCTGCGCTTGCTGAAGACTTTTATCTTCATATAAGAAGATACCTGCCCGCATTTATCCTTGCGCTTATCGTCCTGGACCGTAAGTGGGACTTTGCCCTATATTGGGCCATCGTCGATTTTGTGGACCAACCTCCCTTTCCACATCTCCCCTCAATTAAGATTATCGTGTCATCAATATTTATTTTTTTTGCCGCACACCTATGGATTTCGGCAAAAAAGTATTGGGAGACCTCGCTTATTAGACTCCCACCCCTTTTACTAATCGACCATCTTGTCCTGATTGCATTTTTTGTTATCTTTGACCGGCTAAATCTTATTGGCACACCCGCAATTAACTACATCATCATTATTTGCTTTACCGTTTATGCTTCACAGGTGCAACGCCTCATCGCCAGTCAATCCAACTTGGATACCGCGGCACTTATGCCCGACAATGCAATAACAGAGGAGGGAGAAGATGAACTGGAACGAGGTGTCTTTGTAAAATCGCTTTGTGACAGCATTACCTCCGTTGACACCAAGGGTTCGTTTGTCTTTGGCATATCAGGCGAATGGGGTGACGGCAAAACATCAGTTGTTAACCTGGTGAGGAAAAAACTTGAATGTACAAAAAGGACAATTGTTGTCGATTATAGTCCTTGGCTATATAAGGATGAGGATGCCCTACATCGCGCCTTTTTTGATTCGCTAATAAAAGGGATTGGCCAGAAGCTCTATTTCCCCACGTTAATCTCCGATCTGAAAATTTACCGGTTTTTGCTTTCCTCAAAACTATCACTAATGGACTTGAAGCAATTTATTGGCGAATGGGCCAGCGTGGCCAACACCGCCGAACAGGTAAGACAGGAACTTCCTAATCTCTTAGCAAGGATGGATCACAGAATAATTGTCATTATCGATGATATCGACAGACTTGACGCCAAAGAAATCATGATGGTTCTTAAGCTAGTGCGCAATAATGCCGACCTGCGCAATGTTATTTTCCTGTTGGCTTTTGATGATGTTGCCGTCAAACAAGTACTTTCCAAAGACAATGAATACTTTGAGAAATTTGTAAATCTCCAATTGCCTCTGCCTGTCATTCCTGAGCATGCAATTTCCAAATATGCCAAAGCGAGAATAATTTCATTCCTAAGGAAACATGAGGTTGACGAAAGTGCAATTGTTGCGGCTAACGACCTCTCCGCATTTTTTAGAAATATCCGCCATGTGAAAAGATTCTGCAATGCACTTTTCTCGAAATTTGCTTTAATCAAAACCGAAGTAAACCATGACGACTATCTTTACTTGGAATACATAGCAAGCATTTCCCCGGAAACAATCAGAATAATCTTTGACAATAAGGAGGTGTTTCTCAACCAGCGATCACTTGGCGAACGGCTACTCCTAATCTTTTCTCAGGAAGATGAGAAAAAGAAAAATCAAGAAAAGCGCGCCGCCGAAGTGACTGATATGATTATCGGGAAAATCGCCGACCCAGCCAAATCAAAGGATTTATTAGCACTCATAGACCATCTCTTTCCGAACTCTGCCAGAATAAAGGTTCCAAGCCCCTATAACGCAGAAGAAGCCAGGAGAGAGCGAAGAATCCACCATCCGGATTGTTTCGATAAATATTTCACCTACGTAATACCACCAAAGACCTTAAGCGATAAGGATTTCCAATTATTTATTCGGGGATTAGTGAACAGCACAGACAAGGGGAATTATTTCCAAGCAGCATGCGTTAAGGCTAACAACGAGGGCAAACTGGATGATCTTCTCCGCAATATTAGCATCCATAGGGATTCCTTTGACGACTCAATGCTAGAGGCAATGATCGGTGTATTCCTTAAAAATCAGGATGACCTATTTTGCGGCAAAAATGAACCTATTCGGGATTCAAAATATGAATCCGGGATCATGCCTATATATCTGCAATTTTTAAATACTGATGACACGAAAACTAGAGAGAAAAAAATTATGGGATTAATTCAACAGGAGGGCTTATTGCAGGCTTTCTTCCTTGTCCGAACAATTAAGTACTACCGAGAACAAGGGTACAGCAAAGTAGCTAAATACAATTTCAATACAATGGTCGAAGCTGTAATAGAACGCCTTAAGAAAGAACCCAACTTGTTCACATACAAACAAAACGCACCTTCCCTGCTATATTTCTGGGCGCACGAATGCTGGACAAGTGAAGGAAAACACAGAAAGGAGGTAACTGAGCATGTTGTCAGGAATCTAACCCAACTTGATGACGCCAAGTTATTGCTTAAAGACATTACGGACACCACCTTTGGAAACAGAATCGAAGAGTTCGACAAATCTTTTGAGCTTGATGAGGTTTACAAAGCGGTTAACCGCCGCATAGAATGGCTCACGGACGAAGTGATAAAAGCTTTCATCGAAGCATACGACAAACTAAGAAACAGCAAGACTTCGCCCAGCGCTCAAGAGCCTCAGCCCGGTGGATAAGTAACGGGGAATCAGACGGCGAGGCACCTCTGCATCCTGCCTTGGTACAACAGGATTTATCCTGTTGTTGGGCCGTCAGAGCCAAGGGCTTTTGTTTCCTCCGGAAACAGCCACAGGTTGAAACCTGTGGCACCAAGAAGAGGTCGGCCCGTGAGGCCGATGTACACAATATGGTCTTTAGGCCACATCCGGCGCGGATTGTAAAATGATTCCGCGCCTCCCGCATTGTGTACCCACCGAAGAAGGTAAGAGAGCTTTGATACTCTTTCTGGGTGCCGGGTCAAGCCCGGCATGACATGGGAGGGGGAATTATTTTAAAATCCCTTCCGGCTCCGCCCTTTGTTAAAGGGAGGAGCCGGAAGGGACGAAGAGGGTCGGCCCGATGGGCCGATGTACACAATGAATTGTGTACCCACCTAGAGAAAGAAAGATACACTACGCGCCGGGGATGAAAGAGCTGGCCGGAACAAACGCATGTTTGTTCACGTCGTATACCGACAACGAGCAGGTGTGCAGATCATACACCCAGCCGTGTATGCGGAGTTTCTTGGCGGCAAGCGCGGATGCCACCGCCGGATACGTCGGAAGGTTTCCAAGCTGAAACACCACGCTCTCCTCGACCGCCCGCCGCCAGCGCACGTCGGGAGCCAAAGCCGGGTCCACATTCTCGGCGGCGGCGCGCACCTCGCTGAGCCATTCAAAGAGCGATGGAAACCCGCGCTCCTTGTCGAGGCCGTCCAGCGCCGCCTTCACGCCGCCGCAGCCGTAGTGGCCGCAGACGATAATGTGCGGCACGTGGAGATGGCCGACGGCATACTCGATGGCGGCCCCAACGCTTGAATCGGGATCGTTGAAGACCGGCACGAGGTTGGCGACGTTACGCAGGACAAAGAGTTCCCCCGGCGATGATCTCGTTAGAAGTTCGGGAACGACGCGCGAATCGGAACAGCCGATGTAGAGCGCGTCGGGACTCTGCCCTTCGCTGGCGAGACGCTCAAGGAAATCGCGCTCGTCGGCCGCATATTCGCCGCGGAACTTCCGGTTGCCTCGAAGAAAGTTTTCTATCATGCCCCCCATCGTGCATCACCCGGCCCCTCCGCGCAAGACCCGCTCCCGCAAAGGTCAGCCCGATGGGCCGATGTACATGCCGAGAGCATGTACCCACCGGGGAAAATGTTTCTTTAGGTGGGTACGGACTTCTGTACACTTGCGCGAAGCGCAAGCCATCCCCCGGAAGGAATGCCGCGATGCTTGGCGCCGGAGGGCAACGGCAGACAATCGCCTACAGGCCATTTCCGCGGCGGTTTGTTTGCGTCTGGCGCCCTCTTTCGAGGATTTCCGGAGCGGGGGAGAACATATTCCGCTCCTCCTTCCGCGATGCTCCGCCGCCGCATGTTTATTCCGCCGCTCCCTGATTGTCTACCCTGCCGAAGCATATCGGCCCGATGGGCCGACAAAGAAAGCTTTGAAAATATTTCTGGGTCCCCGCCTTCGCGGGGATGACAAGAAGCGGGTTAAAGAACCGGCGCCGCCGTTCTTTTAACAAAGCGGGCGATGGCGCCGTAATACGCCTCCGGCGCGGTTTCGAACATGGTGGTATGCCCCGCCCCCTCGACCCGGAGGTATTCGCGCGGTTCCGGCGCGAGATCGAACAGCCGTTGCGAATGGTACGGCGCAATCGTGGCATCCGCCGTGCCGTTGATAATCAGCACCGGAATTTTCAGCCGCCGTATCTCGCGCCCGTTATCGAAATCGCCGGAGGCCAGCAGCCATACCGGGAGCGTGGGATACAGGTCGCGCGCCATCTGGCGGACGCTCGTGAACGTTCCTTCAAGAATCAGTCCCGCCACCGGCTTGCTGTTGGCCATCCGCAGCGCCGGCACGCCCCCCAGCGATTGCCCCAGCACAATGATGCCGCCGGGAGGAATCCGCAATTGCTCCGTAAGATAATGGTAGGCGGCGAACGCGTCCGACACGAAATTGGATTTGTCGGCCGCCCCCTCGCTCTTGCCGTACCCGTGCGGATCGTAGATGAACACGTTGAGGCCGAGGCCGATATACCCCTTGATGACCGGCAGCCGCTGAACGATGGTATCGGCGTTGCCGTGGATGTACAGAAGCGTGGGGGCGTTTTGATCCGCCGCGAAAAACCAGCCGTGGATAACCCCGTTGCCGGTATCGATGAACACGTCGCGCGGCTTGGGCTGATAATCATCAGGGACGCGGACATCCCCCCGCGCGGGCTGAAACATCGAGGCCGCCTCGTGCCGACGCCCCGCGGCAAGAAGAAGCGCCACTCCCAATGCAGCCGCCAGTATCCACATTGTTTAACTATACCAAACAGCGCATGGTTAAACCCCACCCGCGCCGTGCATGTCCACGGCGCGCCCTCCCCTTTTCGCCCATGGCGAAGGGGAGGAAATAATTTCAAACCGGGACACCGCCTTTTTGCCGGTAGTGTCACAGTTTGAATTATCCCGCTCTTATTCCTCCCCTTGCATTGCAAGGGGAGGTGCGGGAGGGGTTAAAAACCTCCCCTGTATCCCCTCCTTGCAAAGGAGGGGACTACTTTGTATCAAGTCAATTTCAGACTGAGACACTGCCTTTTCGCCGCGCTACTTAACAAGCGGGGTCAAAAGCATGATCGAAAAGATTATAAGCGAGGTCAAAAAAGGGAAAATGGCCCAGTAAAGATAGACAATCGCTTTTTTCAGATCGTTGTGGCGCACATACGTCGCGACTATCACCCGCCACAGCTCGGCTTCCGCGTGGTTCAGAAAATCCCTGTCGGTCGTTTTCTGTACGGTCTCCTGGAACGACTTGAAATTTTTAAAAGCCTCATAGGTGTCGCGGGCGTGGAAGAAATATATCTGGGGCGTCGCCCCGCCCGGCATATCGCCGCTTTTAACCCATACATTGACGATGCTTGAAGTCGCCGCAAGGATGGAAAAGCAAAGGCAGGCTATGGTGGCAACGGAGAACGCTATAAAAGCGATGGACATTCTCTGCTCGGAGTTGGTGATGATGTCGGGGCCCACAAGATAGCTTCTGTGATACTGCCCGAACAGGAAAATGGTGGCGGTGACAAGGATGGCGTCCGCGCTGAGGACTATGGCGGCCCGCCGTGAAATGGCGACGCGTAGCACATCGTAACGGTCGATCATCCATGTAACCATGGCTAATCTTTCCTTTATGTCGCCTTCGGTCATACAACTCCCGCTCCTGAAACCGGCTTAAAAAGCATATGCACCCTTTTTACGGAAGGTTTTCAAACCTTCCTTGCACCTATATCTTATCCCGCCTGATTCATGGAACAAAGCTAAACCCCCATCCGGGTATAATGACCGTAATAATTATGAATCCGGAAGCTTCTTGTTTTGTGGCGCACAGGGGATATGCGTTCAAGTATCCCGAAAACACCCTTCTCGCCATGGCAAAAGCCGTCGAGGCGGGGGCGCTTTTTCTGGAATGCGACATCCAACTGACATCCGACCATATCCCGGTTCTCCATCACGACCCCGATCTTGCCAGAAGCGCGGGGTGCAAGGGAACGGTGATGGAGCTTTCATTTGAAGAGCTTTCCCGCCTGAGTTTCGGCGAGCCTTCCCGTTTTGGGAGGACGTTTGAAGGGACGGAAATAACCCCGCTGAAAAGCATGGTTAAGCTTTTGTCGGACAACCCGGACGTTAGCCTGTTCGTGGAGCTTAAGGAGGAAAGCCTCGGGCGTTTCGGCACCGAGCTCATGGTCAGGGCCGTTATCGAAGCGATAAAGCCGGTTATGGAACGGTGCATTGCCATTTCCTTTGCAACCGCCCCGCTGGTGGAAGCACGGAGACAGGGGTGGCAAAAAACCGGCTGGGTGGTGCGGCGGTATAACGAGGCGTCCAGAAGAGTGGCGGAGTCGTTATCCCCCGATTATCTGTTCTGCAATCATGAAAAAATTTCCGCAGCGCCGGGCGCGCTTTGGAAAGGGAACTGGAAGTGGGCGCTGTATGAAATCACCGATCCGGCCCTCGCAACAAAATGGCTTGGGCTGGGGGCCGACATGATCGAAACAATGCGGATCGGGGAAATGCTGGATTTCCACCGGGGAAAGGGAAATACATGAGCTCCAAAACCTATGACATCGCGGTGATCGGCGGCGGAATACATGGCGTCGGCACGGCGCAGGCGGCGGCCGCGGCGGGGTATTCCGTGGCGGTTCTGGAAATGAAGGGGCTGGCAAGCGGCACGTCGGGAAAATCCAGCAAGCTTATCCACGGCGGACTTCGCTACCTGGAAACGGCGCAACTGTCGCTGGTGCAAGAGTGCCTGCATGAGCGCGCGCTTCTTTTGAAAAACGCCCCCGGCCTTGTTGAACTGAAAAAGATTTTCATCCCGGTTTACCGCGAAACGTCCAGACGCCCGCTGCTTATCCGCGCCGGACTCTCCATGTATTACGCCCTTTCCGGCTTTAACCGGGATTCGGGATTCATCACGGTGCCAAAAAGGGAATGGGAACATCTCGATGGAATGGATGCCAATGGCATTCAGGCGGTTTTCCAGTACCACGAAGCCCAGACCGACGACAGCCTGCTCACCAAGGCGGTGATGACCTCGGCGATGGCATTGGGCGCGGAGCTGTATATGCCCGCGAAATTCGCCGGCGCGGTGTTTGAAAACGGCGGCTGGACGGTGACGTTCGAGCGGGACGGCAAGATGTCCGGGCTGAGGGCTTCATGCCTTGTTAACGCCGGCGGGCCGTGGGCCAACATGATTCTGGAGAAGATAACTCCATCGCAAAAAACGGTTCCGGTGGAGCTTGTCCAGGGAAGCCACATCGTTTTGGCGGGAAAGATCGAGCGGGGAATTTATTATGTCGAGTCGCCGAAAGACCGGCGCGGCGTTTTCGTGATGCCGTGGAAGGGCAGCACCATGATAGGAACCACCGAAACCGTTTTTAACGGCGACCCGTCCGCCGCGGTTCCGCTGGAAAGCGAAATCCGGTACCTGCTGGAAACGGCGGGGCGCTATTTCCCCCGTCTTCGTTCGGCCGGGGCCGGGGATGTTTTGGATTCTTTCGCGGGCTTGCGGGTTTTGCCTTCGGGCGGCGGAAGCCCGTTCAGCCGGTCCAGGGAAACGCTTCTGCATTCCGATGATCTGGATAAGACGAAGCTTGTTTCCGTCATCGGCGGCAAGCTTACTTCCTACCGCGCCACGGGGGAATCGGTTGTCGGGAAACTGGCCCCGCTGCTCCCTTCCGTAAAAACCAGGGCCGACACGAAGAAGCTCCCTTTGAAATAGGGAAGGAGAAATCGATGATGATTTATATCATCAGGCGCGGGGAAGGCGATGGATTAGCATAATCGCTGAATATGATAAAACCGCTTGCCGCCGCCGGGGCGGACACACAAGAATTCCAGACGGACGGCGTGGGACATGACAGCCGGTTCCTCGCCGCGGCGTTCGACACCATCGATGTCGGCGTGCTTATTCACGACGAGGCAAGGAAAGTCCTGCTGTTCAACAGGGCGATGACAAGGATAACGGGCCTTTCCGGCGCCGAGGCGATAGGGCGGGATTGCCGTTCGTTCCTTACCCCCGCCCTGTGCGAGGAAACCTGCGATATGTGCCACGCGGCCGCATCGGAGCGGCATTGCGGCCCCGCCAACTACGAGGCCCAGACGATAAGCAGGGACGGCGCCGCCTACTGGGTGCGGATCAACTCCTTCCCGTTTCAGTACGGCGGCCGCCCCTACTTCCTGGTGACGCTCACGGACGTTACGGAAATGAAACAAATGGAGGAGCAGGCCGGCCCATCCAGCAGCTTCTGCGGCATCATCGGCCAAAGCAAGGCCATCAAGACGGTGTTCGAGTTCATCCGCAGCGCCGCCGAGACGGATATTACCGTGCTGATATGCGGCGAGACCGGAACCGGCAAGGAATTGATAGCCGCGGCAATGCGCCAGCAAAGCCTCCGCAGGAAGGGGCCATTCGTGAGAATAAACTGCGCCGCCCTGCCGGAGCACCTGGTGGAGAGCGAACTCTTCGGCCATGTGAAAGGGGCGTACACCGGCGCGGCCGCCGACAGGATAGGCCGCTTTGAGGCGGCGTCGGGAGGAACCATCCTGCTGGACGAGATAGGCGAGGTATCCATGCAACTGCAGGCGAAGCTGCTGCGCGTGCTGCAGGAGAAGGAGATAGAGCGGATAGGCGAGAACAGGCCCCGCAAGGTGGACGTGCGCATATTGGCCGCCACCAACAGGGACCTGGTGCGCGAAGTGCGCGAGAAACGTTTCCGGGAAGACCTGTACTTCCGCCTTGCGGGAACCGTCATCCGCCTGCCGAGCCTGCGGGAACGCAAGGAAGACATACCGTTGCTCGCCTCCCATTTCCTCCGGCATTTCTGCGCCAAGAACGGGCGGAATATAAAAGCCATCTCCGCCGAACTCATGAAGGCGATGATGGATTACCGCTGGCCCGGCAATATCAGGGAACTTCACAATGTCATGGAAGCCGGCGTGGTGATGTGCCGAAAGAAAATGCTGGGAATGGAAAGCGTTCCCCGCGGCTATTTTGACTCCGTTGCCACGATTTTCGATCCGCCGCACCCGGACGGCGGGGAAGAGGAACGCGCCGCCCCCATCGGCGGCCTCACCGAACGGGAACGCATACTAAGCGCATTGGAAATAAACCGGCACAAGGTGTCATTGACCGCCAGATCGCTCGGCATGAGCCGGACAACTTTCTGGAGAAAGCTCAAGGCGCTCGGCATTCGGTAACACCATCCCCGATTACCCCTTTCATATCCGCCCCACTCCGCGCTTCCCCGTTCACCGCGAAACAAATGGTTTCACTGAACGTTTCATGAAACACCGCCGATGTTTCACACAGGCACGAAACACCGGCACATGCCGCGCGTCTGCGTGGAAAATCAACACATTGCCGTTTCGGCATATTTCTTGACCTTACTACTGCCATACAAAGCGGCGTGAAACATAATCGACAAACAATTTAGGAGGTACCATGCAAAGAACTGTGATGACAACCACGAATAAAATCCTGCTCCTTCTCATTACGGCCGTTTTTATCGCCGCCAATCCGGCCATGGCGAAAACCGTGAAGGTGGATATTCACGCCATCGAACATGACGTCGAGATCGACAACAAAGGAACAAAATTCCCCGCTTGGACTTTTGGGGGGACAATGCCCGGCCCGGTGGTGCGGGTGACCGAAGGGGATACGGTCGACTTCACCCTTATTAACGACCAAGGCAACGGCAACAGCCACTCCATGGACTTCCATGCGGCGATAGTCGATGTGCTGAGCGAATTCGAGGCGGTGAAACCCGGCTCAAAGAAAGACTACAAGTTCGTCGCCCAGTATCCGGGCGTCTTCATGTACCACTGCGGCGCGGACAACATGGCCCAGCACATCGCCAAGGGCATGTTCGGGATAATCATCGTGGATCCCAAAGAGGGGTATACAAAAAACTACCCGAAGCCCGACCGCGAATACGTGTTGGTTCAGTCGCAATACTTCCCGAAATCCGGCGACGCCATGGCCATCGTGGAAAACATCGGAAGCACCAACTCGCTTATCAACGGCAAAATATTCCATTATGACCCGCTCCACGGCGTCGGCTCCGCAAAGACCCTGGAATCGAAGCCGGGCGAGCTGGTCCGCATATTTTTTGTCAACGCCAATGTCAACGAGCCGGTGGCCTTCCACCCGATCGGCAACATATGGGCGCGCGTGTACCCCAACGGCAACCCGAAAAACGTGATCTACGGGATGCAGACCTACAACGTGGCGGTGTCGGAGGCGGACACCTTTGACATTTATTCCCCGGCCGACCGCACCACGCACCATGCCTACGTCGACCACACCATGAAAGCCGCCCACCACGGCGCAATAACCATCATGACCAATTCGCCCGAAGCGGATCCCAAAATGGGCAAGGGGGATAATATCCTTCCGCGCTAAATTGGCATGGGGGGAGCGCAACGGTTCCCGTTCCCTCCCCCCATTGCATTGTTAAGGAGACGTGATTATGAACGAGCTGAATGTGACGGAAATCGCGCCGAGGGAACGGCACCCGCTTATCTTCAAGACGTTCGACGGCCTGAAAAAAGGGGAGTCTTTCATACTGGTGAACGACCATGACCCGAAGCCGCTGTATTACCAGTTTACGCACGAAAAACCGGGGCAGATCGCCTGGGAATATCAACAGCAGGGTCCCGACCTGTGGAAGGTAAAGATCACGAAAATATAGAAGGCGCGGGAAATTAGGAGGTACATGCTGGAGGGCATGTACCCCGCCCTTAAAAGAAAGCGGCTTACTTGGCCATGTGGGCGATGAAGCGGCTGATGTCGTTATAGAACGCGAAGGCCATCAGCGATATCAGCAGGAAGATGCCCACCTGCTGGGAAATCTCCCGCCCGCGCAGCGATACGGGACTCCCCTTTATCGCCTCGATGATAAAAAACACGATGTGTCCGCCGTCCAGCACCGGTATCGGCAGGAAGTTGAGTATCCCCAGATTCACCGAGAGCACCCCCATGAACATTATCAGCGGCATGATGCCGGCCCGCGCCTGATCGCCCGCTATCTTGAAGATCATCAGCGGGCCGCCGATGGTATCGGCCGGCACCACCTTCTGGAATATCTTCACGATCACCATGAGGGTGAGCTTCGAGACCTCCACCATTTTCATCGTTCCCATCCGCACGGCCTCGAAGGGGTTGTAGCGCTTGAATATCTCGGTCGGCACAATACCCACGCGCCCCACCGACACCTCCTCGCCGAAGATGGTCTTGGCTTTGTCCGGCACCGGGATGACGTGGATCACCATCTCCCCCTTGCCGGGGCGGTCGACGGCGACGGCCAGCTCCTTGCCGGGCGAGGCGGCGATGGTATCGGCCAATTGGCTCCAGTTTTCAATCTTGACCCCGTCGATGCTTACTATCCGGTCGTCCGCCATCAGGCCCGCGGCATGCGCGGCGGAATCGCTCATCACGCTCTTGATCACGGTATCCGGCACATTGATGCCGGCCATGTAGACCACGGCGAAAATCAGCGCGGCGAATATCAGGTTGAACACCGGGCCGGCCGAAACGATCAGCAGCCGCCGCCAGACCGGCTTTTTGTTGAACGCCTTCGCCGGGTCGACGGGCGGCGCGCCCTCCTCCGGCTCGCCTTCCTCGTCGCCGGTCATCTTCACATAGCCGCCGAACGGCGCGGCGGCGAGGCGGTAGAGGGTCTCGCCCGATTGCCTGCTCCATATCTCCGGGCCGAAGCCGATGGAGAACTTCTCCACCCCCACCCCCATCCAGCGGGCCATCAGGAAATGGCCCAACTCGTGAACGATGATAAGAACCCCCAGCACCACGAGGGCCGAAAAAACATAAGACACCATCGACATTACCATTAGCGGCTTTTCTCCATTGCTGTCAGTATTTCGGGACTTCGATCACTTCCGTCCCTTTCGGGGGCGTGAAGGAAAAAGCCTTGTCCGCGACGGGGCCGTTCACCGTCATATCGGTGAACGCCACTTCGCTCCGGTTCCCCGTCCAATCGTGGAGCGTGAAGGAGGTTATCGTATAGTCTTCCGCGCTGACCCGGACGGTGATCCGGGTGACGGTCAGCGACTTCTCCTTCGGCTCCAGCAAAAGCGAGGCACCGGGTATTTTACTATCATTGGGGCGCGGCACAACCGTTATCCGAAAAATTTCCCGCAGCCGCCCCCCCCCGACCAAAAAGAGGGCCGGACTCCGGCTGTTGAGCACATTTGCCAGCGGCTGGACGGTCACCTGCCGGTCGGCCGGTACGTGGAAGTAGAGTTTCTTGCCGTCCGCGATGATGGTTTGGGCTTCCGGCTCCTTGTATTCCCACAGCATCCGGAGCGGTTTTTTCAGCAACACCGTGCCGCGCGAGGCGAGCGTCTGGCCGGTGGCGGCGTCGAAAATCTTCTGCTCGAATCCGGCCCGCAAGGCCGCCACTTCGGCGAAACGGGCCTCCACCTTGTCGATGAGCGCCGCGTCCGCCGCCGATACGGCGTCCTGCGCCCGCGCCTCGCCGCACAGCGCCACGGCAATCACCGCCGCCAACAATAACAATCGGCGCATCAGTATCTCCTTCTGAAAACGGGGGCAAGGACAAGGCCGGCCACAAAGCCGCCGATATGCGCGCCCCAGGCCACCGATCCGCCGCTTCCCGCGTTGAGCATCTGCATCAAAAACCAAAAGCCGATGAAGAGCACGGCGGGCACCGGAATAACCCGCACAAAAATGATAAACCAGA
This sequence comes from Nitrospinota bacterium, assembly GCA_016217735.1. Taxonomy (NCBI): domain Bacteria; kingdom Pseudomonadati; phylum Nitrospinota; species Nitrospinota bacterium. The sequence goes on along the minus strand of JACRGQ010000065.1, from coordinate 51,540 downwards.
AAAGAGTGTACACGCGCGCGCGGGGAAAGGCGAGGAGGTAGGCGGCCAGCACCCCCGATACCGCGCCGCTGGCCCCCACCATCGGCACCGCGGAAAACGGATCGGAATAGATGTGCGTGACCGCCGCCGCCACGCCGCACAGGAGGTAGAACAGCACAAACACGCCGCGCCCCTGGATGTCCTCCACGTTGTTGCCGAAAATCCAGAGGAAAAGCATGTTGCCCGCCAGGTGGAAAAATCCGGCGTGCATGAACATCGCGGTGAAGACCGTCGCACCCGGCGGCAACGGGCCGTGCGCGGGCGCGCCGGACTGCACGATGAACGCCGGCACCGCGCCATAGCGGACGACGAATTGCTGGAACGGCGCGGCGGAAAACGCAATATAGAGGAAAACCGCCACATTGGCGGCAATGAGCAGGACGGTGACGACGGGAAAGCGGCGGGTGGGATTATTGTCGTAAAGGGGGATCATATCGCGCAGCCGTAAAACATGGAGTGGCCGGAAAAATCGGTACAACAGGTTTCAACCTGTTGTTGACGCGATAGCGTCAAGCACGGAAGGCTTGCCCCTTCGGGGCAACCGCAGGTTAAAACCTGCGGTACCAAACCGCACGCCAAATCGCCCAATGGGTGAAAACCATACCGGGATGGATATAAGGCATTATTTGAAATCAAGGGAATCACTCAATCGATTCCAGCATAAATCCCCCGCGCCGCAACAGGGCGGCGGCCACTCCTTCCGCGTCCCCCGCCCCGCATCCGCACGACGGGCTGCGCGCCTTTAAAAATATTTTTTCGGGGCGCACCGCAAGGGCGATGGCGAGGCCACGCCGCGCCCCTTCCAGCATAGCGCCGGTGCGGTCCACGCCGCCATCCCGCGTCAGCACGCGCGCCGTGCCGTCCAGCACCGCGCCTCCGTCGCCGCCGCTCAACACCATCGCCGGGCGGGGGATTTCCATCCCGCCCAACAGTTCGGGGCAAAACGGCGCCACTTCCCCGTGCTCGAACATCGCGCGGACGGTTTCGTCGGTTTTTGCTTCACCGTTATAGCGGCAGGCGGCACCCGCCAAGCAGGCGCTTGCCATGTACAGTTTCATAAAAACCTACGGATGGGGGGAATCCAAAATGATCCCCCGGCCATCCGCCAGCGCGATGCGGTCTTCCATCAACGCCCGCACCGCGAGGGGGTAGATGCGGTGCTCTTCCACCAGTATCCGGGCCGAGAGCGTGTCGGCGGTGTCGGCGGGAAGCACCGGCACCTTCGCCTGCATGATGATGGGGCCGGTATCCACCCCTTCATCGACGAAGTGGACGGTGCAGCCGGATTCCTTCACGCCCGCCGCGATGGCCTGTTGCTGCGCGTCGAGTCCCGGAAAGAGCGGCAACAGCGCCGGATGGATGTTGATGATCCGGTTGGGAAAAGCGCGCACCACCCCGCCGTCGACGATCCGCATGAAACCGGCCAGCACGATGGTATCGATGCCGCGCGCGGCAAGTTCCGCTATCGCCTTTTCACCGAACAGCTTGCGCCCCTTGTAAACCTTGGGATCGATGAAGAGCGTTTCCACCCCCGCCGCGCGGGCGTGATCCAGCGCGGGGGCCGCGGCGTTATCGGTGAGCAGCAGCGCCGGTTTGTACGGCAGGCGCCCGTCGCGGCGGGCGTCGAGCATCGCCTTGAAATTGCTCCCCCGGCCCGACGCCCAGACGGCGTATGTATGCGAAAGCACCGGTCAGCCCCCCTGCCCCGCCAACGCCCGGAGTTTCCGCACCATCGCTATGTTTTCGGTGTGGCCGGTCATATTGGCGGTGATCTTCGCCAGTATCGGCCGTCCCGCCAAAAAGATGTCCCCCAGCAGGTCGAGCACCTTGTGGCGCGAGAACTCGTTCTCGAACCGCAGGGTGGTGTTGATCACTTTTTCGTGATCCAGCAGGATGAAGTTGTTGAACCGCCCCCCCTCGGCGAAACCCTTCTTGCCGGACAGTTTCTTCATGACATCCACAAAGCCGAAGGTGCGGGCCGGCGCGATCTCCGCCTTGAAGCTGGCGATGCCGCCGCCGTCGTACCGCGCCGTTTGACGTCCGATGGGCAGCGGATAGTTGAGGCGGTATTCCACCGTCAGCTTGTCCGCGGGCTCCACCAGGATGAATTTTTTATCGGGGTCGTGTTCGCCGATGAGGATCGTTTCCTTCACCATGATCGGTTCCACCGGCTCCTTTTGATCCACGATGCCGGCGCTTTCCACGAGGTCGCACAGCTCCGTGGCCGAGCCGTCCATTATCGGCACCTCGTCGCCCACCTTCAGCAGCGCGTTGGTGACGCCGTATATGTGGAGCGTGGCCATGAGGTGCTCGATGGTGCGCACCGCCACGTTGCCGAACTTGAGGGTGGTGGCGTATTCGGTCGATTCCACGAAATCGATGTTGGCGCGCACCTGCCGCCCGGTGGAGATGTCGCCGAAAATGATGCCGCTGCCGGGCGGCAACGGCGAAATAATGACGCCGGTCTTGATGCCGGAGTGCAGCCCCATGCCGCACAGCGCCACGCTTTTGCCCAGCGTCTTCTGCGTGGGACGCCCTTTGCCGCCATCCACCGCGGCGGGGAGGGGGGCGTCGGAGGGAAACGGAATGTCTTCCGGCTCCAGCAGATCGCCGGCGGCGGCCATCACCATGTTTTCCACCACGGTGCGCAGCTCTTTCACGTTGCCGGGCCACGGGTACGCCAGCATCCGGGCCATGCCGTTTTTGGAAAGGCGGATGCCGGCCTTGCCGAAGTCCTCCGAGGCGTCGTGCATAAAATGCGCGATGAACGCCGCGATATCCTCCCCGCGCTGGCGCAGCGGCGGCAACGAAATAACCGCGCCGGCGAAAAGCGCCCGCGGCGCATCGGCCATTTTGGGCGCGTCGCCGTCCGGCCTGCGGGTGATGGCGGCGATGAAGCCGACGCCCCGCGCGGCCCCCGCGGCCGCAAGGACGGCAAGCCGCCCCTGCAAACCGGCGTCGAGCAGGTGGGGATTTTCCAGGAACACGGTGCCGCTGATACCGGCGAAATGCGAACCGGGGGCGGCCGGGTCTTCATGGGCCGGGCCGAAAAGCCGGTCGAACGACGCGGCGGTGAGCAGGCGGCAGGAAACCTTCACAAACGGCTCGCCGCGCCGCGCGCTTTGCGCGTGGATATAACGGGCGGTGTATTCCTTGCCGCTCCCCGTCTCGCCCACGATGAGCGCCGGGGCGGCGCTGAGGGCCGCGGCGGCGGTTTGCCGCCGCACCTCCAGCATGGCGGGACAGCCGGCGATGTATTCAAACGTGTCGGCCATGCCGGTTTCTTCCCCGGCGCGGGCGCGCGCGTGGCGCAACGCCCCTTCTATCTTCTCCAGAAGGGCGGAAAGCGAAAGCGGCTTTTCGATGAAATCGTACGCCCCCAGCTTGGTGGCGCGCACCGCGGTATCGATGCTGCCGTGGCCGGAGATCATCACCACCGCCGCGCCGATGTTGCGGCGGCGTATCTCGCGCAGCGTCTGCAACCCGTCGCGGCGGCCCGGCAGCCAGATGTCCAGCAGCCCCAGATCGCACTTCTGTTCCTGCAGCATCTTAAGCGCGCCGTCGCCGTCCTCGGCGGTGCTGACGTCATACCCCTCGTCGGTCAGGATGCCGCGGAGCGAATCGAGAATGTTCGCCTCGTCGTCCACTATCAGTATGTTTGCTTTTCCCATGCGCCAATTGTAATGCCTGCGGGCGGTCAACGCCACCATTTCGGCTTGCACGGCGGCGAAAACGGAGCTTTGCCCTACCCTTTTGCGGGCATTTCCTGCTAAACTGAAAACTTAACAAAGCGTTGAACAACTAATAATGCATGTCATTCTGAGCGTAGCGAAGAATCTCTTTCCGGAATGAGATCCTTCGCCCACGGCTCAGGATGACTGGGGCGAAGGAACAAGCCATGAACAAGAACAGCCTGTTATTCATCACCGCCGTCGCCGCCTTTTTCGCGATGGCCGGCTATTTGGCCTTTTCGGGCGGTAAAAAAGAGACCCCCGCCGCGCCCGCGATACCCGCGGCGGCAACATCCCCGGCGGGCGAACACGTCATGATCGAAACGCGCCCGTTGCAGCCCCCCTCCAAGTATCAGGGGCGCGCGGCCGAAGCCTACCGGATCGCCGCCGAGATACCCGGCGTGCTCGATCAGCTGTACTGCTACTGCAAGTGCAAGGAGAACCCGATGTTCCTGCACAAAACGCTGCTCACCTGCTATACGGACGACCATGCCGCCAATTGCGGCAGCTGCATGCAGGAAGCCGAGATGGCAAGCCAAATGACCAAGGAAGGAAAATCCCCCGCCGAAATTCAGGCGGCGATAGACAAATACTATCTGGAGCAAGACAAATATTATAAGGAGCAAGGCCAGGATGGTCACTGACTTCAAGGATCAACGCACGGCGGCGTTCTTCCCCTTCGCCGCGCTGTGTACCGTCTGCATCGCGGCCGTCATCGTGATGAAGGTGAACGAACTCAACCGCGCGCCGCTGAAAACGCTGGCCGAAATGCGCGCCAGCCAGCCGCAACAGGCGGAGAAACCCGCCGTAAGCCCGATGGACGGGAAACCGCTGCCGAACCTTACCTTCACCGCGATGGATGGAAAAAAAGTAAGCCTCGCCTCCTTCAAGGGAAAAGTCCTCTTCATCAACTTGTGGGCCACATGGTGCGCCCCCTGCCGCGAGGAAATGCCGGGCATGCAGAAGCTCTATGAACAGATGAAGGGGGAAAACTTCGAGATGATCGCCATCAGCATCGACAAGGACGGCATGAAAGCCGTGGCCCCCTTTGTAAAAGAGCTGGGGCTGACCTTCCCGATCCTGCTGGACGTGGAGCAACAGGCCGCCGGGCCGTTCCACATCACCGGCGTGCCGGAAACCTTTTTGGTGAGTCCGGACGGCATCATCCTGCACCACCTGGTGGGGCCGACCAATTGGAACCGGCCGGAAATCGCCGACGCCCTGAAATCCCTGGCGCGGAAAACCTTTATCGCCGGTAAAAACCCGCCAAAGTGACCGGCGAAACGCCGAGCAGGTAGAGCGCCATCAGCGTCCAGTTCCGCACGGTGGCGCGGAGCGGCCCTTCGCGCTCCCACCGCCGGGCCGAAGTGACCGCTTCCTCCGCCAGCAACGCCAACCGCCCGCGCCGCCCCAGCCGCCGGATGAAATCGACGTCTTCCATCAGCGGCAGCGGCGCGAAACCGCCCGCCGCGTCATACGCCGCGCGCGTGGTGAAAAGCGCCTGGTCGCCGTACGGCAACCGGACCCAGCGCGCCCGGAGGTTCGCCATTTTTTCGATCACGCGGTAGGCGGCTCCCGGCGCGCCGATTCGCAGCCGGAAAGCGCCGCCAGCCACCCCGGGCGCCGCAAGCGCGGCGCGCACCGCCGCGTCCCAGCCGGGGGGAAGCATGGTGTCGGCATGGCAAAAAAGAAGTATCTCCCCCGTGGCGCCGGCCGCGCCGGCGATAAGCTGCGCGCCGCGCCCCGCCGCCCCCCGGATCACCCGCGCCCCGCCGCGCGCGGCGGTGGCGGCGGTCGCCTCGTCGCCATTGGGAACGGCGGCGATCACCTCCACCCCCGGAGCCGATTGCAGCGCCCGCGCGAGATGCGCCAGGTGTTCCCCCTCGCCGCGGGCCGGGATAATCACGGAGATGGGCCGATCCATCCGGATCCGCCTTATCCCGCGCGGGATGTGAAAATCAGGCGGAGGGCTTTTTCGATCTTGGCGGAATGCTCGGTGCGCGGAGTGAAGACCCGGAAGTAGTGGCTGATGTTGGCGGACGCGCCGGGAACCATGTTCCGGACGAGCGCGGTCAGGCGCTCCGCCCCCGCTTTGGCGTCCAACGCCTCGCAAAAGGTTTCGCCGTGGCTGTTGCGGTACAGAAGCACCGTCTCTTCCATCTCCTTCGTCCACGGCTGCGACACGAAATTGGCGATCACCATCATTCCCGTGATCTGCTCCGATTTCAGCAACGCGCTGTTGTCCAGCGGCGGAACGCCGCGCGGCGGCATGAATTCGATGATCCCCTTCAACAGCTCCTGAATCGTCTTGAGATGCACCGGCAGCGGATTCGGGATCAGGTGCAGGAACGTGCCGCCGTCGATGATCTGGTTCATGGCCAGCCAGCAGACCAGTTCGGCCAGCGAAGCGCTTTTGCGGACGGCGGTATGTTCAACATTGGCGCGGCGGGCCACATCGGTGGAGACGTTGCCGCGGTAGACCGTCCACGCCGGCTTTTTACCCATCTGCACCTGCGGCATGAAGGTGATCGATTCCTGCCGCAACGCGTCGTCGGACGCCTTTTTCACCGGGTCGATCTTTCCCGGCTTGCGCTTGTAAAACGAAAATATCTTGCGCCCCAGCACCGTCAGGTCTTCGTCCGTGATGCCGGCCTTCACGTCTTCGCGCCCCTTCAGCTCGTCGGTCACCCGCTTGTAGGTTTCGAGGAGGAAGCCGTGCAGTTCGGTTCCCAGCTTCACCATCTGGTCGAAGTTCCACTCTTCGTAGTTGTTCAACAGCCCGGTGCGGGCGTCGTCCCATCCCCATCGTTCGGCGTACCGGACCATCGCCTCTTCCTTGAAGGCCAGGTTCGGTTTCTTCCTGAGCTGGGCGTTCACCTTCACCTTCACCTTGTTGTAGAGACATTTGCGCAGGATATCCACCACCTCGTGGCGTTTTTTCCGCCCGTAAAACATCAGGAGGTGGTCCATCATGAGCAGGTAGGGGTCCTGTTCCTCCACCGCCGCGTTTTGGGCCAGCACATTGCGCTTGAGCTCGTCGCACAGCAGCGTGGCGGTTCCTTCGGGGTCGATGAGCGTTTCCAGCAGCGCGATTTTCAACACCGACTTGAACGGCGAGGCAAGCGCCTTGTTGATCTGCCAGAGCGCCGCGCCGAACATCTCGCCGCCGGGGATCACCGACACGTTCCCCAAGTCGACGTATTTGCGCGGATCCACGTCGAACGATCCTTGCAGCCCCTGCAACGCCTTGACGTACCCGGCGTCGTCCGCGCCGGGGGGCGTCAGCCACCACGCGGGGTACTTGCCCGCCACATGGATGCAGGTGCGGTAAAACTCTTCCTTGAGGAGGCGCGCCTGCGAGCTGCCGGCGCTTTCATGGTCCACGCTGCCGAAATTGTTGGCGCGCACCCGGTCGATGTCGGTGATGAAGAAGTGCAGCTCCAGCCCGTGCTTTTCCGCCGCCCATGTCTCCACCGCGGCCAGCTTGCGCTGAAGCCAGTCCATCTCCTCGGGGGTAAGCCGCTTTTCGTCCACCACCACCCAGTAGTCGTAGTCCGAGGCGGCGTTTTGCGCGGCGGTGCCCACGCTCCCCATGAGCATCAGCGATTCGATGAGGATTTTTTTGGGCCTCCAGAAGTTGAGGTCTTTTTCCACGGCGCGCCAATCGGAAATCATCACGGCGGCCGACTGGCGCATGTCATCGGTCAGCTCGAAAACGTCGATCCCGCCCGCGCCGCCCGGCGCTTCCAGACGGCACGGCATGGAGGCGTGGTTATAGTGCAGCAGCAACGGCACATAGTTGAGCGCTATCGGCGCGTTTTTGGGCGCGGCCTGAACCGCCATCTGGCGGCGGCGGCGGTTATACTCCAGAAAGAGCTTTTGGGCCGTACCGGGTTTTATGGGGGCATTCATGCCTGCGGATGTCAACGGCGTCTACCCCTTCGCCGCTTTGCCGGCGTAGAGGCGTCCTTCCATTGCCGAAACGTGTTCCTCGGCCATGGTGGCGGCTATCGCGCCATCCCCCACCGCCACGGCCACCTGCCGCAGCGGCGTCACGCGGCAATCCCCCACCGCGAACAGGCCGGGGATGCTGGATTCCAGTTTTTCGTTCACCGTGATGAACCCGGAGGCGTCCTTCGCGCAATCGACGAAGCCGGTGTTGGGAACCACGCCGACGAACACGAAAACCCCCATCAGGCCGAGCGTCTTCTTTTCTTTCGTTTCAATGCTTTCCACGGCGAGGCCGGTGACCCCCGACTTGTCCCCCAGTATCTCCAGCGGACGGTGAAACCAGAGGAACTCCACATTGGGGCGCGCCAATGCCCGTTCCTGCAGCACCTTTTCGGCGCGCAGTTCGCCGCGCCGATGCACCAGGTAAACTTTCCGGGCGATCTTGCTGAGGTAGATCGCCTCCTTCGTGGCGGTGTCGCCGCCGCCGACGATGGCGATGTCCTGATTGCGGTAGAAGGGGCCGTCGCAGGTGCCGCAGTTGGAAACGCCGCGCCCCAGAAACTCCGCCTCGCCGGGAACCCCCGCCTTCTTCGGCTCGGCGCCGGAGCTCAGAATCACGGACTTGGCGGCGATCTTTTCATCACCCAGATCGATGATGAAGAGGTTTTCCTCTTTCACTATCTTGTGCGCCATCGCATACTTCACCGGCGTTTCCACCGCCTTGGCGTGCTTTTCAAATTCCGCCACCAGCGCCGGCCCCGACAGCGAGGGGAAGCCGAGGTAATTTTCAATGATGTCGGTGGTGGCTATCTGGCCCCCCAGGCCGGCACGCTCCAGCAGCAGCGTCTTCATCCGGGCGCGCATGGCATACACGGCGGCCGAAAGCCCCCCAGGCCCGCCACCAACGATGACGAGATCGTACGTTTCCATAAAAGTTCTCCCACGTTTCCGGTTGCGCTGTTTCCAGCAAGCCAATTTTACCCCCTTTTGCCTTTTTACCAACGATATTTTGGATGAAAACCGCCCCGCCGGTGTTACAATGGCCTCCAACAGGACAAAATGAATATGGGCAAAAAGAATAACGGCATCGATCCCAAAACCGACTTGGCCCCGGACTACGCCAAGATATTCGGCCACTGCCATGTGTGCGGCGGTCCGGTCTGGTTCAACCGGCTGATCGACAGCCTCGGCACCCCGATACTCACCTATCACTGCTGGAACGGCCACTACCATGTGCTGGACGAGCAGACGCTGGATCTCTACAACCGCGGCGTGGAGCTTTCGCCGGCGGACATCAAGCGCATCCTGCCGTTCGTCAAGCTCATCCGCCTCGAAAAATAGCCCGCGTTGTCATCCTGAGCCAAAGGCGAAGGATCACTTTCCCTTCTTTCCCCGGAAAGGGGTTCTTCGTCTGCGGCTCAGAATGACAAAACTTCACTCCTCAGAATGACCAGTGCGTTTAGACGTGGTGCTTTTTCCGCCAATTCCCTAAAATAGCCGGATGGGGAAGACCGATCCGGGCAAACGCATCGACGAGCTGAAAAAGCTCATCAACATCCACAGCGAAAAGTACTACCTCGAAGACCGCCCCGAAATCTCCGACGAAGAGTTCGACAAGCTGATGGCCGAACTCCGGCGGCTGGAGGACGAATACCCCCTCTTCCGCACGGCGGACAGCCCCACGCAAAAAGTGGGCGGCGGCGTGCGGGAAGGCTTCGCCGCGTACAGCCACAACCCGCCGATGCTCTCGCTCGACAACAGCTACAATCCCGAAGATCTGCGCGAATTCGACAAGCGGGTGAAGAAGGGGCTTGCCCGCGACCACGCCGAATACCTGACCGAGTTGAAAATAGACGGCCTTGGGGTCAACCTCATATATGAAGGAGGAAAGCTGAAGCTGGGCGTCACCCGCGGCGACGGCAAAACCGGCGAAGACGTAACGGCCAACGTCAAGACCATCGCGGAAATCCCGCACGCCATCAAAACCCCCGCCGCGTGGGTGCGCTGCGAGGTGCGCGGCGAGATATACCTGCGGCGCGCCGACTTCCTTAAATTGAACGAAGAACGGCAGGGGGCGGGGGAAGAGCCGTTCGCCAACCCGCGCAACGCCGCCGCCGGAAGCGTGCGGCTGCTGGACGCGAACGTCACCAAAGGCCGCAAGCTCCGCTTCTTCTGCTACGCGCTCTACATTTTCGACAAAAGCGGCAACGCGATACGCGACAAGGTTCTGCATAGCCAATTTGAGATGATGGAAAAACTTAAAGCTCTCGGCTTCCCAGTGAACGATGCTTATAAAAAACAGCAATCCATCGATGGCGTACTGGAAGAGATCGCGGCGTGGGAGGAGAAACGAAAGAAACTCCCCTTCGATACCGACGGGCTGGTGGTGAAGGTGAACAGTTTCCCCAACCAGCGCGAGCTGGGGGCCACCAGCAAATTCCCCCGGTGGGCCATCGCCTACAAGTACGCCGCCGAGCAGGCCGAAACGGTGGTGCAAAACATCGTGGTGCAGGTGGGGCGCACCGGCACGCTGACGCCGGTGGCCGACCTGACCCCGGTCTTTTTGGCGGGCAGCACCATCAGCCGCGCCACGCTGCACAACGAGGACAACGTTAAGCAAAAAGACGTGCGCGTGGGGGACAGCGTCATCATCCAAAAAGCGGGCGACATCATCCCGCAGGTGATGAAGGTGCTGCCGGAAAAACGCCCGGCGGGGAGCAAGCCGTGGGCCATGCCGAAGAAGTGTCCCGCCTGCGGCGGTGAGGTGGCGCGCGCGGAGGGAGAGGCGGCGGTGCGTTGCCTCAACCGCCGCTGCCCGGCGCAGCAGCTTGAGGCAATCATCCACTTCGCCCGGCGCGACAGCATGGATATAGACGGCCTCGGCCCCAGCCGCATCGAGGCGATGGTGCAAAAAGGGATGCTGAAAGACCTCGCCGACATCTTCAACCTCGATTACGCGGCGGTGGCCGAGATAGAAAAGATGGGGGAAAAGAGCGCCGAGAACCTCCGCAGATCGATAGAGGCGGCGAAGAGGCGCGGACTGGAAAAACTGCTGGTCGGCCTCGGCATCCGCCATGTGGGGGAACGCGCCGCCTTTTTGATGGCCCGCGCGTTCGCCGATGTGGACACGCTGATGGCGGCGGACGAAGAAAAGCTCACATCCATCCACGAGATAGGGCCGGAGATAGCGCAAAGCCTTATCCTGTTTTTCAAGGATAACGAAAATATCAAGCTGATCGAAAAACTGAAAAAATACGGCGTCAGCATGGAAGGCTCGCGTGGGACACCCGCCGCGCAAACGCTGGCGGGCAAAACGTTCGTCATCACCGGCACGCTGGAAGGGATGAGCCGCAACGAGGCGAAAGAGCTTATCCAGCGCGCAGGGGGCAAGGTATCCGGCAGCGTCTCGAAAAAAACCGACTACCTCGTCGCCGGTTCTGATCCCGGCTCCAAGCTCGACGACGCCCATAAACACAACGTCAAGGTAATCGGAAAAGAGGAACTTTTAGGATTGCTGAATTTGTAGAGCCACTATTTGCCCTCTATGTGGCGCAAGTGGTATCGTGCCGTCTATATGACAGAGCAAAAAATCACCGTCGCCATTCCGCGCGGGCGGAACATGAAGCCGACCATCGAACTGTTCAAGCGCGTCGGCGTCGATTTCACCGCCGCGCTGAACGACGACCGCCGCCTCATCTTTGAAGACCCCAACTCCAACGCGCGCGCCATCACCGTGCGCGACACAGACATCCCGGTCTACGTGGAAAACGGCGCGGCCGACATCGGCGTCAGCGGCAAGGACCAACTGGAAGAGCAGGACAAGCCGATTTACGAAATGCTCGACCTCGGTTTCGGCTTCTGCCGCCTCGTGGTGGCCGAGCCGAAATCGCTCAAGGAGAACGACGACCCCAGCCGCTGGACCACCATCCGCGTGGCGACGAAATTCGTGAACATCGCGCAACGCCATTTCCAGAACAAGGGCATCCACGTGGAAATGATAAAGCTCTACGGCAGCATCGAGATCGCGCCGCTGGTCGGCCTGGCCGAGCGGATCGTCGACCTGGTATCCACCGGCGACACGCTGCGGGCCAACGGCCTGGTGGAAGTGGAAACCATCATGCCGGTCACCGCGCGGCTGGTGGTGAACCGCGCATCGCTGAAAATGAAAACCGCGCGCATCACCGAACTGGTGAACGCGATGGAAGCATCCTTAAAAGCTAATCCGATAAAGGGCTGACCATGACCGATCCGCGCGACCGCCTGCTGACGCTCCTCACCGAAAAATCGTTCCTCTATTCGCAGGAGCCGACGTTCAAGCTGGCCAGCGGCAAGATGAGCAGTTTTTACGTCAACTGCAAAAAAACCACCTACGATCCTGAGGGGATAGACCTCGTGGGCAAGGCCTTCTTCGCGCTGGCCGAAAAATACGCGCCCGACGCGGTGGGCGGCCTCACGCTGGGGGCCGACCCGATAGCCGTGGCCACCGCGGGCGAAAGCTTCCGCCGCGGCCTGCCGATGAAGGCGTTCGTCGTCCGCAAGCAGGTGAAAGAACACGGCACCAAAAGCCCCATCGAAGGGGATTTGCAAAGAGGGGATCAGGTGCTGATCCTTGAAGACGTCATCACCACCGGCGGTTCCGCGCTGGAGGCCATCAAGAGCGCGCGCGAATTCGGCCTCAGCATCCTCGCCGTCATCGCCCTCGTCGACCGGCAGGAGGGGGGGCGCGAACGGCTGGAAGCCGAGGGGCTGAAAGTGGAGTCGGTCTTCACCAAAGACGAAGTGTTCACCCGCTACCGCGCATTGAAGAAGTAACGCATCCCGCATTGGAATTGGTACAACAGGTTTCAACCTGTTGCGCGGCCTTTCAGGCCGTGGCGTTTCTGCCGCTTGCGCGGCAGCCACAGGTTAAAACCTGTGGTACCAACGCCCCCCGCCGCGCACGGCAGGATTGGCCGTGCCACCTATGAATAATCCGGGGTAGAATCGTAAGGCATGGACGCCGATACGCTCCGCGCCGCGCTGGAAGAAACCCTGGCGCACTGCGGCATCGAGATAGAGCTCCGCAATCTCGCGGACGACGAGCACAACATCCGCAGCGGCCTGTGCGAAGTGGAGGGGCGGCGCATGCTGATACTGGACAAGCGGCTTTCGCCGCGAACGCAGGCGGCGATAATGGCCGACACGCTGAAAGACGAGGATTTGGAAAACATTTACGTCTCCCCCGCCGTGCGCCAATACCTCGGTATGGAGGAGGAATGAGCCGCATCGAGCCGACGGACCGCGGGCTGGCGGGCGCGCTTTTCACGCCGCTGTCGTGGCTCTACGGCGCGGGGGTGCGGGCGCGCCTTGCGCTGTACGGCGCGGGGCTGCTCACCTCGGAAAAAGTGGAGGGGGTGCGCGTCGTCGGCATCGGCAACCTCACCGTGGGCGGCACCGGCAAAACGCCGGTGGCCATCATGCTGGCGTCGATGCTGGAAAAACCGGCCATCGTCAGCCGCGGGTATGGCCGCGCCAGCGCCGAGCCGGTGCAGGTGGTAAACGACGGCAAAGGGAACGTCGCCCCCTATCCCGACGCGGCGGACGAAGCGCTGGTCTGCGCCGCCGCGCTGCCCGCCGTGCCGGTGATCTGCGCGCCGCGCCGGGTGGAGGGCATCCGCGCCGCGCGCGGCCTCTTCGGCGCGAAGACGGCGATCCTCGACGACGCCTTTTCGCACCTTGCGGCGGCGCGCGGCAAAAACATATTGCTGGTGGACGCGCTCGACCCCTTTGGCGGCGAAAAGCTGCTGCCGGCCGGACGTCTGCGCGAGCCGCTTTCCTCGGCGCGGCGCGCGGACGCCGTGCTGATAACCCGCGCCAACATGGCGGATAAAGATACGGTGGCCGGCATCCGGCTGCGCCTTGCCCCTCTGCTACGGCCGGATACGCCGGTATTCGAATGCGCCATCGCCGCCGAATCCGTCGTCGCCCCGTCCGGCGAAACGCTGGCGGCGGATATAATCCTCGGCGGCGCGGCGGTGACGCTGGTCAGCGGCATAGCCAAGCCGGAACAGTTTGAAAAAACCGTCAAAGCTTTTGGAGCGGACGTTGCGCGCCACCACATCTTCGCCGATCATCACCGCTTCACCGATGCCGAACTGGAGGCCGTTACCGGCGGGCTGCTGCTCACCACGCAAAAAGACGCGGCGCGGATGCCGGAAAAACAGCGGCGGCGGTTTCACCTGCTGACGCTGCGCGCGGCGGTGCGCGAAGGGGCGGCGTTCGCCGCGTGGCTCAACATCAATAATTGATGCTGAGACTGATGTACGTCGTCAGGTTCGCCGGCTCGAACGAATAGCCCATCAGCCGGTTCGATACCCGGTCTTTCACGGCGAAAATCATCCCCACGCTGCCGGCCTTGCCGGTGCGGGATACGTAGTAGGAAAGCCCGCCGCTTACATCCAGCAGGTTGCCGGGAATAAGATAGGCCTCCGGCGATATGTTGTTAACGCCGAGATACGGACGCAGCTTTCCCTGGGGCAGCGCGGGGGTGGATGCGGCCGCGGAGGCGGGCGGGAGAACGGTTGCGGGGGCGGCCTCTTTGGCTTTGCCCTGATTGATGATCTCCACCACCTCGTACCACGAAGGAAAAATCAGGAAGCCGGGCGTGGTATTTGTCCCCGCCGGCACCTCCTGCGCGGCGGCGGCGCCGCCATAGAGCAGCGCGGCGCAGAGAACGGCAATAAAATACTTCATCATATCTATTATAACGCGGCTTCCCGCCGCATCCAAGCCGTCGGCGGTGTTTCAATGCGGATGGCGGTGATGGATGTCCGGGAAATGGGGATGCGCGTGGGTGATCTCCCCGTGGGCGTGCGGGTGCGTGTGCGGCTCTGTGCCGTCCCAGGCAAAATCGTGCGGATGGGAGTGGTGTCCGTCGTGCCGGTGGCGGTGCGTGTGTTCCAGCGGCGCGTGCGAATGCTCGTGTTCATGCAGCTCGGTGAGGTGAAGCCACACCCCCGCGCCCATGAGCGCCGACGCGATCCAGAACCCGCCGGATACCGTATCGCCGAACGCCGCTATCGACAGGGCCGCGCCGATGAACGGAGCGGTTGCGAAATACGCTCCCGTCCGCGCCGTACCCAGCCCGCGCAACGCCACAACGAACAAGGCAAGGCTGATGCCGTAGCCGAAAAGGCCGATCAACATCGCGGAACCAATCACGCGTAAGCCGGGGATCGCCGCCCCGGCCGTCACGGCCAGCGCGGTGTTAATCGTCCCCGCCGCCAACCCTTTGCCGCACGCCACAAACAGCGCATCGGCTTCGGAAACTTTTCTGGTCAGGTTGTTGTCTATGGCCCAGCAGAGGCAGGCGGCGGCGATGGCGAGCGTTCCGGCCATCCCTTCCCACCCGATACCGCCGGATGGCCACGCGAGGGCAAGCCCTCCCGCCACAATCAGCGCCATGCCCAGCATCACGCGCCGCCCCGCGTTTTCCCTGAACGCGAACCACGCCAGCAGCACCGTGAACACCGCCTCGATGTTCAGCATCAGCGAAGCCGCCGCGGCCCCCGTGCGCGTGAGCCCCTCCATCAGCAGCACGGGCGCGAGCACGCCGCCAAAGCCGATGGAGAGGAGATACCAGAACCAGTGTTTCACCGGCAGGCGGAAGTTGCGCCACCCCCGGTCGCGGATGAGCATTACCGCCAACAAGCCGCCGCCGCTGCCAAGGAAGAGCAGTCCGGCCATAAGAACCGGCGGCGTATCGGCCAGCACCTGCTTGGCGAAAGGGGTGCTCCCGCCGAAAAGAAGCGCGGCCCCCAGCGCGGCCATCACCGGGGAAATGGCGATGGATGCGATGCCGCCCGGAGAGTCGCCAGGTTTCATCTTGATTCGTCCTTCATATTTTCATGATTCTAACACCGGCGCTTGAATTTGACCTTCCTCTTCCCCCTTCTTGTCATCGTGAGCGAAGCGAATCGATCTCTTTCTTTGTTCCCTGATTTAAAACTCCGCCACAATTTTGCCTTGATCCGTAAAAACCGCATTTTCATCCGGCGCAATTGGGTTTAATATACCCAAAGGTTGCCCCGTGTGGCGCACTGTTGTTTAAACTGAAACGAAAAAGGGGAAGGCGGTGATTTAACTAATGGCCTGCAAATCCAAATGCGGACCCAAGAGCGCGATGAAACCGAAAAGCTCCAAGACAAAAAAGAAATAACCGGCACATAAATCCGGACGCCGCCGGGCGGTTCTTCTTAATCCCGGCGGCTTTCTTTAACTCCCGCAACCGCAGGGCTTGCCTAATAGCATCGGCATGAAATCTCCATGTGCCTTTTTTAGGGAGTTCATAGGTACAGGCTCACCTAAGGTTGACCATCGGCGAAAAATATTGCACGCAAAATAAGGAAGAGGGAGTAATATGATAATATTTGTATTACATCATCTTTAGGAGGCGTCCATGAAAAAATCCCGGTTTATTACAATTTTGTTGGCGATTGGCATGGTGGCGTTGGTGTCGGCCTGTGCCAGCAAAGCGAAAACCGCTGAAGGCCCGGAACCGGCCAAGAGCGTGGAGCAAAAATCCCAAGAGGCTCCTAAGGAGGCCCCCCCGCCCCCAGCGGCCGCCCCGGAAGAAAAAGCCCCTCCCCCCGCTCCGGTCATTTCGGCCGAAGAGACAGCTAAGACCAGTGCCGCCGAGGAAGCCATGCCGGCTCCCGCCGCCCCTGCCGCAAAAACGCCCGAACCATTGCCTGTCGAGACGCATAAGGGAATCGACCTTTCAACGTTCGAGATCGTCCACTTCAATTTCGATAAATACGACATCCTTCCCGAATACCGGGATGGGCTTACCAAGGAGGCCGAAATTTTGAAAAGCAGCGGCGCACGGATCGTCATTGAAGGCCACTGCGACGAACGTGGATCGGTGGAATACAACATAGCGCTCGGTGACCGCCGCGCCAACGCGGTCAAGAAGTATTGGGTCTCCCTGGGGGTTGATGAAAAACAACTTGGCACCATCAGCTACGGCGAAGAGCGTCCGGTGGATCCCGGCCATAACCGCGAAGCATGGAGATTAAACCGCAGGGCGCAGTTCACCTTGGCGGAATAGCCGGCCGGAATTAATGCCCCCGGCGGTTTGAGTTTGCCATCGCATTGGCGGACAGGCCACCGGGGGCGTTAATCCTTTTTAGGGGAAACTGCCCGACATGGCGGGCGCGAAAGTGAAGATACTGCAAGTCACGTTCGACAAGCAAGGCGTCGTGCGCAGCTACTATAAAACCATCACACAACCCTCTTTAGGTCGGTTCGATGCGCTGATTCAGGAAGCGGCTTCCCGCGCCAAAAAGGCCGGGTTGAAAGAATCAGCCATTAAAGCCGCCATAAGAAAGTCACGCCGCTCCGCGAAATGAAAGCGGTTATCGATACCAACGTCTTTGTTTCAGGGATATTTTGGAAGGGGCCGCCAAATACTTTAAATCAAGACCCGGCCCCGTTCTCGTCTTCCCTCAAAAACAATTATTTTATTTTTAAAGCTTTTTCGGTAAAATCGCTTGCGGCATTTACATGAACGGTGCGGGCTTGAATTTTCTCCAGAGCCTCGTTTATCTGCATGAGAATGGCCAGGATCAGGCCCCTGTCAAACATAAACCCCTTCTTTTTCTATCCGCTCTTTGAGATAGGGGTTCATTTTCTCCCTGACCCGGACAATATCGACATGTTTATGCACCCGCTTTTCAATTTCCTCTTTGATATGCACCATCGCATAGGCATCGGGGGTTTTTGTTTTTATACAGATGTCCAGATCGCTGTCATCCCTGGCTTCATCGCGGGCCACCGAGCCGAAAACGCCAAGCTCGACAATGCCGTATTTCCCGGCGAAATTATTTTTAAAATCGCGCAAAACGGCTAAAATATCGTCTCTTCCCATTATCGGCCTCCAATTTTACCGCATTACAGGATGCCATTATATCAGACGGAAACCCGCACGGCGATTGCCGCCGTTAAGCAGGGATAAAAAGAGCTTTGAAAATGTTTCTTCAGGCGGGTACGAACTTTAGCCTGTACACTTGCGCGGAGCACAAGCGGGTTGGCGCGTCCGCGCCAATGTGCGAATGAATTCGCACCTGCCGCTGATTGTGCGGGTATTCGGCGTCAGGCGCTGACGCGGAAGTAGATCACGTCGCCGTCATGCACCACGTATTCTTTTCCTTCCACGCGCATCTTCCCTTTTTCCTTCGCCCCCGCCTCGCCGCCGCAGGCCACGTAATCGTCGTACGCGATCACTTCGGCGCGGATGAAGTGCTTGATGAAATCGGTGTGTATCACCCCGGCGGCCTCCGGGGCCTTCGCCCCCTGATGCACCGTCCAGGCGCGCACCTCTTTCACCCCGGCGGTGAAATAGGTGATGAGGTTGAGCAGCTTGTACCCTTCGCGGATCATGTTATCGAGGCTGCTGGATTTCAGCCCCAGTTCGGCGCGGTAGGCGGCGCGCTCGGCCGGGGCAAGTTCGGCTATCTCCGCCTCCACCTGCGCGCAGATGGTGAGGAATCCGGCCCCGCGCTTGTGCGCGTATTCGCGCACCTTTTGCACCAGCGGGCCGTCCTCTTCGGACGGGTCGCCGATATTCGCCACGAACATGAGCGGCTTGGCGGTGAGCAGCGGCATCTCGGTTTGCACCGCGAATCCGCCGGTCTCCGACGCCATGATCCCCCGTTGCAGGCCATCGGCTATCGGCTCCAGCTTCGCCAGCAGTTCGGCGTCTTCTTTCTTCCCCGCCTTGGCGGTCTTGCGCAGGGAGAGGATTTTCTTCTCCACCCCCTCCAGGTCGGCCAGCATCAGTTCGCTTTCGATCACCTCGATGTCGCGTATCGGGTCCACCGCGCCGATCACATGCATGATGTCCGCCGATGAGAAACAGCGCACCACATGGGCGATGGCGTCCACGTTGCGGATGTGGCTCAGGAAGCGGTTCCCCAGCCCTTCCCCCTTGCTGGCTCCCTCCACGAGGCCGGCGATATCGACGAACTCCATCTGCGTGTAAACCACCCGCTCCGGCTTGACGAATTCACTCAGCTTTTCTATCCGCCCGTCGGGCACGTCGACGCGCCCCACGTTGGGATCGACGGTGCAGAAGGCGAAGTTGCTGGCGGCCGCGCCGGCCGAAGTGATGGCGTTAAACAAGGTCGACTTCCCCACGTTGGGCAGCCCGATAATTCCGCAATTGAATCCCATGACAATCCTCTAGTTGAACGGTTCGAAACTACGTTTTAAAAGAAACGGTATTGTAACAGCTTTTGCCCGGATTGTTCACGGCGGTGCCGTGCATAATCTGAAACCGGCGATCTTTTGAAAATGATCGCGCATGTTGTCATTCTGAGGAGCGAAGTTTTGTCATTCTGAGCCGCAGGCGAAGAACCCCTTTCCGGGGAAAGAAAGGGAAAGAGATCCTTCGCTGTGCTCAGGATGACAACCGCCACCGGGGGATCAAAATTGGGAAAGGTTGGTGGACAGCGACAAAGCTTTCCCTTTCAGCGGCTCCTTCAGATTCTCCGATAAGGCCCGCAACACCACCCCCTGGCTTTTGATCTGGGCCAGCAGCGAGCTCCGCTTGAATTCGTATATCCGCTTTTCCATGCCGGATATCTGGTCGCGCATTTCCATGATCTGCGCCCGGTTGTTAACGACGATTTCCTCCACTTTAGCCGAAGAGGCCTTGATGGCGGCGACATCGGCCACGGTCTGCCGCAGTTCGGCCCGGTCGTCGCGTTCATTCATAAAAACAAACGCGGTCAGCGTCAGCGTGACGATGCTCAACACCACCGCCAGCAGCGCGGTCATGTTCCCCCCGCTTCCATCGCGGCGGCCGGCGGCCGGATCGAGTCCCTGCTCCCGCCGCAGCAGGCGCTGGGCCAGCGCCGCCGATGCGTTGCGCGCCTCTTCCGCCGCCGCCGCGGCCTCCGGCGGAGCGGGACTGGCCGCGCTTTCCCGCGCGGGGGCATCCGGCAGATCGCCCAACGCGTCGGCATCCACAAAGGTAATGGCGGTGGCATTGGCGACCCCTTTCCGGGCCAGCAGTTCCACGGTTTGGTTAATGGAAAGGTCTTTGGCCTTGGCCAGTTCGAATACCCTGATTTTCCGCATCGAACCGATTATACCCCAATCCGCCGCCGCCGGAAAACGGTTTGCAAAATCCCCCATCATGCGGTGTATAATTGTTCCATGCGTCACAACCTGTTAATCTCGCTGGCGTTAACCGCCATACTGGCCGGCGCCGCCCGCGCGGAAACCGCCGGCGCCGAGATCGAACCCGTAAAAACACAACCGCCGCTCGCGGGGGAAGTGCAGAAACGCGACATACCGCGCGGCCTTTTCTATGAAAAAGAACGCCCCGTCGTCACCACGGATATGCTGCTTACTTCCGGCTACCTCACGGCCTACGATCATCCCTTCGGCGCGGTCATCGATTTCCAGCAGACCGGCAAACGGACCGCCTCCCCCGGCGACAATATTTACATCAACAAGGGGAGCAAGGCCGCCGTGAAGAAAGGCGATCAGTTCTATGTCTATCACCGTTCCGAAACGGTGGTGGATCCCGATACCGGCGATGACGCCGGCTACCTCGTGGTCATGACCGGCCTCATCTCCATAAAAGAGGTGAAGGAAGGAACGGCCTTGGCCCGGGTGGACAAGGCGTTTAACATGATTTTCGCCGGCGACGCGCTGGTGCCGCGTTACGAAGTGCTGCCCCCCAAGATGGATCCCGACCGCCCGCTGGAGGAAAAAACCATCGACGGAAAAATCATGCACGTGCGTTACGGCAAGGGGGGCATCAGCGAAAACGACGTTGTCTACCTCAACGTGGGGCGCAAGCAGGGGGTCAAGGAATCCGACCTGTTCCAGATACTCGAGTCCCGCGCCGACAACGCCGAAGAAACCCACGGCATCCTGAAAGACATCGGACGGGTGATGGTGATCCTGGTAAAGGAAGAAACAGCCACCGCCGTGGTCATCAATTCCAAATCGGAAGTGAAGGCGGGCGACCGGATTTCGTACGTTCAGGAGCGCTGAGCTCCCGCCCCCGCGTTCCCGGCCGATGAAACAGGCTCCCCGCAACATCAAAACCGCCGCCATCGTGACGGTTGGCGACGAACTCATGACCGGCCTCGTGGTGGATACCAACGCCGCCGCCATCGCCCGCTTCCTCCTCCGGCGCGGCTACCGCATCGCCGGTAAATCATCCGCGGGGGACGCCCTCCCCGCCATCATCGCATCCGTCCGCGCCGCCATGCGCCGCGCCGACATCGTGGTGGTGACCGGCGGCCTCGGCCCCACGCACGACGACCTCACCAAGGAAGCGCTCCGCCGCCTCTTCAAGTGCGGCGTGAAATTCAACCCCGCCGTGCTGCGCCAGGTGCAATCGTTTTTCACGCGCATGGGAAAGCCGATGCCCAAAATCAACCGGGACTATGCCGACATCCCCGCCGCCGCCGTCGCGGTGCGCAACATGATGGGGGCGGCCCCCGGCCTGTTCTTTCAAAAAAGGGTGCTGGCCCTGCCGGGCGTTCCGCACGAAACGCTTTACATGCTGGAACACGAAGCGGCAAAATTCATCCCCCACGGCGGTGCGCACATCGCCGAAAAAACCTTCCATACGGCGGGCGTGGGGGAAGTGGGACTGATGGCGCAAATGAAAGAATTGAAAGAAGCCCGGAAAGTGGCCGACATCGCCTTTTTGCCGGGCAACGGCGGGGTGGATATCCGCCTGCTGGCGCGGGGCAATACCCCCGCCAACGCGCAAGCCCTGCTGAAAGAGGCCGTGGCACTGATCTACCCCGCCATCAAGGGCAACGTATGGGGCATGGACGGCGAGACCATCGAAAGCGCCGTTGGAAAACTTCTGCGCAAATGGAAAAAAACGCTCGCCGTGGCGGAGAGCTGCACCGGCGGCGGCATCGGAAAAAAAATCACCGCCACTCCCGGCAGCAGCGATTATTTCATTGGCGGGATTATCAGCTACGCAAATCGGGTGAAGGAAAAAATGCTCGGCGTTCCCGCCGCAATCATCAAAGAACATGGCGCGGTGAGTTCCGAATGCGCCGAGGCGATGGCCGAAGGGGTACGCAACCGGCTGGGGGCCGATTACGTCCTTGCCGTCACCGGCGTCGCCGGGCCGGACGGCGGCACGAAAGAAAAACCGATAGGCCTCGTCTATGTGGCGATAGCCGCCAAGGGCTGGGTGAAGGTGCGCCGCCTGAATTTGGCCGGATCGCGCGAAACAATACGGGAACGGGCCGCCAACGAAGCCCTTTTTTTCCTGCGCGAAATCCTCTCCATCCGGCAAAAGGATAAGGGATAATAAGCCGATGACGGAACAACAAATACTCTGCCGGAAGGTGGGGAAAAAATATGGCGACTTCGTCGCGCTGCGCGGCGTGGACCTCGCCGTCAACGAAGGGGACTTTTTAACCATTTTCGGCCCCAACGGCGCGGGGAAAACCACGCTGCTGAAAATTCTCTGCGGCATCACCCGCCCCACCTCCGGCGGCGCCACCGTGGGCGAGTCGGACGCGCACCACCCCGAAGTGCGCAAGCGGATCGGCGTCATCAGCCACAAGAGCTACCTCTACGACAACCTCACCGCGTTCGAGAACCTCGTTTTTTACGCCGAGATGTACGGCATGGAAAACAGGGAGGCGCGCGCGGCGGAACTGCTGGAAAGCGTGGAACTGGATACCCGGAAAAACGACCTCGTCCGCAATTTCAGCCGCGGCATGATACAGCGCCTTTCCATCGCCCGCGCGCTGGTGGCCGACCCCGCCTTCATCTTCCTCGACGAGCCGTTCACCGGGCTGGATCACCACAGCGCCGTGATGTTCCAAAAGCTCCTCTCCGGCCTGCACCGCCGCAAAAAAACGGTGCTGATGATAACGCACGACATCCCACTGGGCATCGCCGCCGCCACCCGCGCCATGATACTCAAGGGGGGGCGCAAGGTTCATGACGAGCCGGTGAACGGCATGAGTGCGGACACGTTCCTGAAAATCTATCTTGAAAAGGTGGGCGCATGAACGAGATACTGCGCACCGCCCACGCCATCCTGCTCAAGGATATGAAAACGGAATTCCGCTCGCGCGAGTTCCTCGGCCACACCTTCATGTTCGCCCTGCTGGTGATCGTCATCTTCAACTTCGCCTTCAAGATCAACCCGCAAAACACGCCGGAGCTGGCGTCCGGCATCCTCTGGATAGCCTTCCTCTTCGCCGGCACGCTCGGCCTGGGCCGCTCGTTCCTCATCGAAAAGGAGAACGACTGCATCCAGGGGCTGGGCCTCTCACCCGTCGACCGCACCGCCATCTTCATCGCCAAATTTTTGGGAAACCTCTTCTTCCTCGCCGTCATCCAGATAATGACCATCCCGGTCTTCATCGTGCTGTACAACCTCAACGTGATGGAGCACTTCACGCTGCAAACCACGGTCTTCCTTTTGGGGGACATCGGCTTCATGACGCTCGGCACGCTGATCGCCGCCATGTCGGTGAACCTGAAAGCGCGGGAAATCCTGCTGCCGGTGTTGCTGCTGCCGTTGCTGGTGCCGCTGTTGATTTTCGCCGCCAGCGCCACCGCCGCGCTGCTGACGGACGGCGATCCGGAGACCTATATGGGCCGCCTGAAACTGCTGGCCGCCTATGACGTGATATTTTTTGTTGTGTCGGCGCTGGTTTTTGAATATATCATGGACGAACTATGAACTACCTATTTGCCGCTTACGGAATCATCTGGCTGGCGCTGTTCGGCTATGTCTTCCTGATCGACCGGAAGACCGCCAGACTGGGCGAAGAACTTGAAGCTCTTAGAAAAAGCGCTAAAGCTGACTGATACCGCCCTGGTGCGGTATGGCGGCATTGGCGCGGCGGCGGCGCTCATCATCGCGGGGGCGTACCTCGCCCTCGTCTGGTCGCCGGAAGCGATGGGGGAGACCGCCGTCTACCGCATCGTCTATTTCCACGTGCCGACCGCCATCATGGCCTACCTCGGCTTCTTCGTCACCTTCGCGGGCAGCTTCCTTTTCCTTTGGAAAAAGGAGATGCTCTTCGACCGGGTGGCGAAGGTGGGCGCGGAACTGGGCGTGCTCTTCTGCGGCCTCATGCTCATCACCGGCATGATATGGGGCAAGCAGCGCTGGGGCGCGTGGTGGATATGGGAGCCGCGGCTTACCACCGCGCTGATACTGCTCATCATCTACGCCGGCTACCTTATCCTGCGGAGCACGATAGATAACCAGATGACCCGCGCGCGCTACGCGGCGGTCTTCGGCATCGTCGGGTTCCTCGACGTGCCGGTCGTCCACTTCGCCATAAAAATGTGGGGCAGCATCATGCACCCCGTGGTTATCAAGTCGATGGCCGAGCCCGGCATGCCGCCCGAAATGCTGAACACGCTGCGCGTCTGCCTGCTCGCCTTCGGCGCGCTGTTCGCGGCCCTCTTCCTCCTCCGCCTCCGGGTGGAAAACCTCGCCGCCGAAATCGCCGCCCTCCGCTCCAATCACGAAGACTGATACTCCCCCCCTCCGTTGGCGGGATACGCTTTAGCGCATTTTATTTGCGGGTGGCGAGGAGTTCCGAGACCATCACGGCGGCTTTGTCGGCGCAAAGGCGGATTACCCTGAACCGTTCGGGACCGCCGCCGCCGGGCGCGCTTTCGGTGATCTCCTTGGACCAGACCGGGCTGCCGTCGGCGGCGTAGACGTTCAGCCGTATGGTGCCCAACATGCCGGTGCCGGCGGTGGCCCGCGCGGTTCCGGTAATTACATAATCGGCCTTAAGCTGCGTGGCCATCCAGCGCACGGCATCGGCATCCCCCTCCACCGCCTTGACCGCCTGCGGGTCATTCCCCAGCGCGCGCACTTCGGCGCGGGCCATCCCCTTGTAGCCGGCGTCCCCCGCCGCCTGCCGCAAACGGTCTTCCGTCATGCTGCCGGTCATCAGGAAATTCGTGTCGGAGGCCCCATCCATCGCCCGCTCGTCGATCACGATCACCACCCGCTTGCGCTGCGCCACGGCGGTGCCGAGGTTCTCCAGCGCGCCGCGCACCTGGTCGGCGAAAAAGACCACTTCCAGCGCGACATGGTAGGTCTTGTTGTCCGGCGAAATTGTTTCTTCGGCGAATTTGTATTTCTGCACAAAATCCGCCGACTTGGCAGCGATGGCGGACTGGATATGGTCGAAGCGCTCCGACATCTCCTGGGCGGAGAGAAGCTGCCCGATAACCTTCCACAAGGCTTGCTGGGTGGCCATGTTTTTCGCGCTGATCCGCGCATCGATATAGTCGGACCTTACAATCTCAACATCCCCCTCGCCGGTGGACGTGAATGTCTCAACGGTCTTGGGCGAAGCATAAACCAATGTAACTGAAAGAGTTATTGCCACAAGCGTTGTCAAAATGCCGCGTATCATCGGCGTATTATAACCCGGCCCGCCTCCCGGCATAAAAACTCTCAAGGAAATATTTTCCCCTTCCGATACATTCAACTGGAGAGAGTTTTTAATGAAAATTGACGGCATTGCGGGATTGGCGGCTCAACGCCAGCCAGCCCCGGCGGTTCTCGATACCTCAAGTTCCGCTGCTAACGGGGCCGGGGATGCGCAAAACGCATTCACTCCGGCCCCCGCGGCCGCGCCGGCCAGCCCATCCCAAGCGGGGGGTTTGCTGGCGGGCCGCTTGCAGATGGACTTGCACTTCGCGCTGGCCGAAAGCTACAGCGGCACCGTGTCGCGCCAATCGGCCAACGGCTATCAGGAACTGCGGACCAGCGTGGAAAAACGGTTCCAGGCCGATTACCATTTCGACATGTCATTCATCACCCAGTTGGACGCCACGGCGCAAAAAATGGGATCGCTGGGGGCCGACATGCTGAACCAATTTGTGGGGGCCGCCAGCAAACTCTCCTCGCTCAATGAAAAGGATTTGCAAAATTTCACCCAAAGCGCCGATAACCTCTTCAACGAGCTGGCAAAAACCACGGGCGTGGACGGCGCGGCGTTCGACGGCGCAAAACAGATGCTGAAAAGCTCGGTGAGCGATTTCATCCATATGGTGCAGGGGGCCATCGCGGGCGGCCCCGATACCGCGGGCGCCGCGCCGGGACAGATACAGCCCGGCGCGTCAGGCACACCACCGCCCCCGCCGCCCAACGGAGACGGCATCGATTTCCAGAAGTTCCGCGATGAAGCGGTGAAAAAGTTCGACGATGCTTTTTCGTCCTATCTCCAAAGCATGATGGCCTCGGCGCAAAAGACGATGCTGGACTATCAGCAGGCGTTTTTGGATGCCCTCACGAACAAGAAAGATGGCTCCGCCGCGATCAATGAGAAAAGCGGCGGGGATAAAGACTCCGCCGGACAGGCCGCATAACCCGCTTTATTCACGGAATAAAGCGGGAAAACCGCCTTTTCTTGGGCCGTCTCCTCGTTTATAATTCCCCGGATGGATGCCAAAGAAAAATACCTGCTGCACGTCTGTTGCGCCCCCTGTTCGCCGCATCCCCTGCGGACGCTTCGGGAACAATATGAAGTGACGCTCTACTTTTACAATCCGAACATCCACCCGGAAGGGGAATACCAAAACCGCCTGGGCGAAGTGCGGCGGCTGGCGGCGCTTGAAGCGCTGCCGCTCATCGTGGACGATTACCGCCCGGAGGAGTGGCTGGCTGGAGCCGCCCCATGGCAAGACGAACCGGAAAAGGGGCGACGGTGCGAATTCTGCATTGACGGGCGGCTTGACGCCACGGCCCGGCTGGCCGCCGCGCTTGGCATCGGCCGCTTCGGGGCGGTGCTCTCCACATCGTCGCGCAAGGATGTGAAGATGATCAACCGGCTTGGCAACAAAGCCGCCGCCATGCACAATGACCTGCTGTTCGACGCGGCGGACTGGAAAAAACAGGAAGGCGCCAAGGCATCGGTGCGGATCAGCAACCAGCTTGGTTTCCGGCGGCAGGATTATTGCGGCTGCATCTTCAGCAAATGCGGCGCGGAAACCCGCCGGAACGGCCGCGCCGTTTGACGGAGACTCCATGACCACGCAAAAAAAGACCTTCACTTGGGACGACATCAAAAAGATATCGGGAGATACGCTCTTCAACATCTACGACGACCACAGCGACCGCAACTGGGCGCGCATCGTCTGGAAATCGCTGGAACGGCGCGGGCTGGCCGATTACGCCACGCCGGAGGAAAAGCACCGGACGCTGCTGCGGCTCATAACCCTGGCGGTCATTTGCCAAGAGTTTTGCTATATCGCATGGAAAGAAGGGGAATACCCCCCCTTGGCGGATTGGGCCGATGCCGTGGGAATGATTCCAACGTTGGTGACCCATATCGCCGGCGGCAGCTTCACCGCCCAACTGGAAATGGAAAAAGATGAGGAAGACGCCGTCTACGACGAAGCCCTGAAAGGGGCGGTTGAGCATCTGCGCCCCGAAATATTCCGGCACATGGTCGACATGTTCGGCGGCAAAGCGCTCCTCTTCGCCAGCCTCTGGAAGATGGGACAGAGCGGCTATCCCGACGCGCGGACGGACGGCAACCCCTCGGCGGTGCGCGACTGGGATCAGTGGCGCAACGAGGACCTCATTGACGGCGAAGCCGAATTCAGCGAAACGATCGCCGATGTGCTTAACGAAGCGGATCCGGAAAAAATGGAGGCGTTCGAGTGGGTGGACAACGGAATGCCGGCCGTTTGGTGGTGACGCCGCCATTCCGCCGCACCAACCGCTGATTGCGGCGTTCCGGCGGACTAGCGCCCGTACACCATATCCCGCGCGCGCTTGAGGATCGCCTTTTTCACGGGGAGATTCGCCGCCACCATGTTGCGGGTGCTGTCGAGATGGCGATGGGAAAACCGTTCATTCGCGGCCTCCGCCTCCTCCGCCTTGAAAATGCGGTTCATGTCCTTGATCATCTGGGGATCAATGGCGGCGAAGTGGCGTTCAAAGTGGGTGATGACGAACTCAAGTTCGCGCAGTCCATCCCTGATCTGCTGGCGGGCCAGCTTGGTGGCGGTGATATTGGCGGGCCGGGAGACAATCCCTTCGTCCCGCATAATCTGCTTTTCGAAGGCGGTGATGGCGGTGTCGATGGAAATCACCTCCGCCCGCGCCGGCAAAACCGGGAGGCAGAATCCCAAAAGCAGGAGCAGTACGGATACCTGTTTCATAACATTTCTCCATCATAGGCCGGCGTGGCGCAATTCCCCGGCCAGCCGTTTCTGTTCATCGGTGAGATGGGCCGGCACACGGAGGGCGATCTCCACGTAAAGATCGCCCGCGGCGGCGCCCGCCCGCCGGATACCTTGGCCGCGCACCCTGATTTTCTGCGCCAACTGGATGCCGGCCGGCACTTTGACGGACCGGATGCCATCCAGCGTGTTCACCTCGGCCGATCCCCCCAGCAGGGCGGTGGAGATGTCAATCTCGGCGCGGACTATGATGTCATCCCCCTCGCGGCGGAAAAGGGGATGCGGGGCAACGGAGACGGTAATGTAGAGGTCGCCGCGCCGCCCCCGCGCCTGTGTCCCTTTGCCGGTCAGCCGCAGGCGCTCGCCGGCGCGGATACCGGCGGGAATTTTAACCTTCACCGTTTCCCGCTTCGGGCCGGTCTGGATGGTAAGCTCTTTCTGAACCCCCTTGGCGGCCTCTTCAAACGTGATGGCGAGCTCCGCCTCGGCGTCGAGATTTTGGGCGAAACCGCCCCCGGACCCCCCGAAACCGGTTTCGCCGAAGTTGATGCGGAAACCTCCGCCGCGTCCGCCAAAGGCTGAGGAAAAATCCCCGAGCCCCATTTCACGCAGAATGTCGTTGAGATTGCCCCCCCTGAAAATATCCTCCTGCGAGAACTGTTGGTGGAATTTCTCGCTGCCAACCATGTCGTACTGCTTCCGCTTTTCGGGGTCGCTCAGCACGGCGTAGGCCTCGCTGATTTCCTTGAACCGCTCCTCGGCCGCCTTGTCCCCCGGATTTTTGTCCGGATGCCACTGCTTGGCCAATTTGCGGTATTCGGCTTTTATCCCGCTGGCCGGGGCGTTTTTTTCCACCCCGAGGATTTTGTAATAGTCTTTTTTCTTCATGGCCGTATTAAACGTTTTTTTATTAGGTTTGACATGTCGTGCATGCTGTTCTTTAATTATGAAGTGAGTTCAAAATATTACAAAGCCATTTTTGCGGCGCTATGCGCGCTGCTGTTGCCGGTCATGCCGTCGGCCGCGGCGGGCGATCCCCCGCCCCTCAAGGCCGGGGTGGTGTCCGGCGCCGAGGAATGCGGATCCTGCCACAAAGAAGTGCTGGGCAAATGGAAGGATTCGATGCACGCGCAGGCGGTGACCGACCCGGTTTTCCAAGCGGCCTATATGCAGGCGTTTTTGGACAGCGACGGCGGGGCCAAACAAATCTGCCTGGAATGCCATGCGCCGGTCACGGCCATCAACGGCGACACAGGTCTCAAACAGGCGGTAACGCGCGAGGGGATCACCTGCCACTTCTGCCACAGCATCACCGCCACGCATCCCAACGGCAAGAAACGCTTTGACGTCAAAGTAGGCGCCATGCTGGCCGGGCCGCGCGGCGGTAGCGGGAAGACCGCGTATCACACCAGCGTGAAGAGCGATCTGCACCGCAGCGCCGACCTCTGCGCCGCCTGTCACGAATACGAGGCCAACGGCGTGAAGATCATGGCCACTTGGTCCGAATGGAAAAACAGCCCCCAGGCCGCCAAGGGCACCGTTTGCCAGCAGTGCCATATGCCGCTGGAAAACTCGACAAACCAGAAAGGGGAGCGCATAAGCGTGTTCAGCCACTCGTTGGCGGGGGGGCACTCCATCGTGCAGCTCCGCAAGGGCGTGGTGTTGAACATCGGCAATGTGGAGCGGTTTAACGACCGCACCGTGGTGGACCTTGAAATAGAAAATTCGGGGGCGGGGCACTCCCTTCCCACCGGCATCCCCACCCGCAAGCTGGTGCTCTTTGTGCAAGTTACGGGGGCCGACAACCGCTCGCAGAAGAAGAGCGTGGTATACGAAAAAATCATTTTCGACAAAAAAGGACGGGAACTGACCCGCGACAGCGACATTATGCGGGGGCTGGGGGCGGTGATCGCCAAGGATAACCGGATCGCCGCCGGCGAAAGAAGAAAAGAACAGGTCGTCTTTTACGGCGCAACCCCCAGCGAGATTTCCGTCACCGCGTGGGTTGACTATGTGTATCAGCCGGCGCTGCTGCAAAACACTGAAATGCGGGTCGAGATGACGCGCACGGAGAGGAGCTTCGGGCGCTAGGCCCGCCGTATGGAAGAAGCGGATAAAAGCTGGCGGGAAGCGCCGGTTTCGCGCCGGGCGTTCGTCGGATCGGCGGTGATCGGATCGGCCCTTGCCGCGGCGGCGGGCGTCTTCTATCCGCTTGCGCGCTACCTGCTGCCGGAATCCAAAAACGGGGGAGGCAAAAAAGAGACCTATTCCGTGGCACTCAAAGAGATACATGTGGGGGAGGCGCGGTTTTTCACGTTCAAGCGCAAGCCGGCCCTGCTGATCCGTAAAACCGAAACCGAGCTTGTGGCGCTCAGCGCCGTCTGTACCCACCTGGGATGCATCGTGAAATACCACGAAGACATCAAACAAATGCTCTGCCCCTGTCACGGCGCGAAATTCGATCAGAGCGGCCGCGTGCTGGGCGGCCCGGCCCCCAAGCCGCTCACCGCCTACAACGCGCGTATAGAAGCCGGCAACATCATCGTGGAAGAGGCCTAAAAATGGACGAGTTGAAGCTGGGGCCTATCACGTTGCGCAACCGGCTGCTGCTTAAGGGCTTTGAAATGCTGGAACGGCGCTTTGAAATAAAAGAGATACTGGACGAAGAGGTCTTCACCAAGCTGGCCCCGACGCATCTGGGGATTTTTTCCTGCTTCGGCGGCATCACCTTCTTCATCTTCCTGATGCAGATCATGACCGGCCTGCTGCTGATGGTCTATTATGTGCCGGATACCCAAAGCGCCCACCATAGCGTGGTCGCCATCACCAACGACATTCCGTTCGGCTGGGCGGTGCGGGGCCTCCACTCCTGGGGATCCAACCTGATGGTGCTGACCGTGATGATCCACATGGGCAAAATTTACTTCGGCGGCATCTACAAAGCCCCGCGCGAAATGAACTGGGTCACCGGCGTGGCGCTCTTCCTGCTCACGATGGGTTTTTCGTTCACCGGCTACCTGCTGCCGTGGACGCAGCTTTCCTACTGGGCCACCGTCATCGCCACCGAGGCGCCGGGCGCCATGCCGGTGGTCGGGCCGTTGACCAAGAGCCTCATGCTGGGCGGGCCGGACGTTTCGCAGGTCACGCTCAGCCGGTTTTTCACGCTGCATGTGATGGCGTTGCCCGCCGCCGCCTTCGCCCTTTTGATCGCCCACTTCATGCAGATACGGCGGCAGGGAATTTCGGGGCCGATGTAACATGAAAAAAGAAGTCGAAATCAAACACCTCCCGATGGAGGAGAAAAAACGGCTCGTCGCCGAAGGGAAAATGCATTGGTTTTTTCCCGGCCACGTCGTGGAGCAGGCCATCATCTGCATCGCGGTGTTCCTGATCCTCATCACGCTCGCCACAATCTTCCCGCCGTCGCTGGACGAAATGGCCGACCCGTTCACCACGCCGGAGCACCTCAAGCCGGAATGGTACTTCCTGGCCGCGTATCAGGAACTGAAGATCGCCGAGAAGCTGATGTTCATCGGGGCGTGGGCGCCGAAAGTCATCGGCGTCGGCCTGCAAGGGGTGGCGGTCGGTTTGCTGTTCGCCATACCGATCATCGACCCCAATCCGGCCCGCCAATACGTCAAACGGAAGATCGCGCTGGCGCTGGGGGTGGCGGCGGTGCTCGGCTTCATCGGCCTCACCATCTGGGGCCATCTCTCGTAACCTTCGCCACACGGCTCCGATGCCCTTCCCCTCCCCGGTAGGTGCGACACTCCTGTCGCACACAAAAACACTCCGCGGCCAAAATAGAGTGGAAGGTGATAAAAGAAAGCCTCCCAGCCCTCAAAGACAGGGCCGAAGCGCTGTTGCGGGAAACGCCGCGCGGCTAATCCGCCGATTCTTCGCAGCGGGCCTTTAGGGCGCGGTGCATGTGGCCGAACATCTCTTCCGTTTTAGCAGTCAGATCTTTATCGGCGAGCGCGCCGGACAAAAAGCCGAACTCCACCTTCTGCGTGAAGCGGGTCATGTTGTCCCCCATCGGCTCAAGCGTAAAAACGTGTTCCCCCTTTAAAAAACCTTTCCATTTCCAGCGGAGTTCTTTTTCCGCATCGGCCTTCAAAACGGCAGCGCGGTACGGCGTGGCCTTCGTGCCGGGCAGTTGCACGCGAATTTCCAGTTCCTCCCCCCGCTTCGCCTCCCCCGTCACGCGCACCAGAAAAACATTCCATATGGGGTACGCGGCGAAATCGGAAAAAACCTGCCACACCCGTTGCGGCGTGGACGCGATGACAACCTCGGCGCGTATCTCCTTCATGTGGGCTTCCCTTCCTTCTTCTTGATCTCTTTCAGGCGTTCCTCGAAGGCCGCCTCGCGCCCGTGCGGCGAGGGAGTGTAAAAGCGGACATCTTCCATTCCTTCCGGCAGGTAGCTTTGCGCCACCCAGTGGTGCGGGTGTTCGTGCGGATACTGGTAGCCTTTGCCGTAGCCCCACTTCTTCGCGTCGCTGTAATGCGTATCGCGCAGGTGCCGCGGCACCTGCGGCGCGGTGCCGTGCGCGGCCAGATGCGCCGATGCGGCGTCTATGGCAATAACGGTACTGTTCGATTTCGGCGCGCAGGCAACATAAAGCGCCGCCTGCGCAAGCGGGATGCGCCCTTCCGGCAGGCCGATCTTCTCCACCGCTTCCGCCGCCGCCACGGCCAATATCAACGCCGTCGGGTCGGCGTTCCCCACATCCTCGGCGGCGGTGACGATGAGCCGCCGCGCGATGAAGCGGGGATCCTCCCCCGCCTCTATCATCCGGGCCATCCAGTAAATGGCGGCGTCCGGATCCGACCCGCGCAACGATTTTTGGAACGCGCTGGCATGGTCGAAATGTGCGTCCCCCATCTTGTCGTACCGCAGCAATGCGCGCTGGCTCACTTCCGCCACCAGCGCGGCGGTAATCACTCCCCCCTCGGCGGACTTGGCGCACGCCTCCAGGATGTTCAACGCCTGCCGCGCGTCGCCGCCCCCCAGCCGCGCTATCTGGGCCACCACGTCATCCCCCACACCGATCCCTTGCAGCGCCTCTTCGGCCGCCAGCGCCCGCGTCACTATTTGCGCCACTTCATCCGGCGTCAGCGGCCGCAACTCCACGATGGTGCAGCGCGACCGCAAAGACGGTATCACCCCAAATGCGGGGTTCTCGGTGGTCGCCCCGATGAGGGTGATGAGGCCGCTTTCAACATGCGGCAGAAGTTGATCCTGCTGCGTTTTGTTGTAGCGGTGAATCTCGTCGATGAAAAGCGTTGTCTTCTTGCCGTTGGCGGCGTTGTAGCGGGCGGCGGCCACCGCCTCCTTGAGTTCCTTCACGCCGCTCTCCACCGCGCTGAGCGATACGAAGAGCCTGCCGCTTACCTTGCTGGCGATGCGCGCGAGCGTGGTTTTGCCGGTGCCGGGAGGCCCCCAGAGAAGCAGCGGCCCGAAACGGTCTTCCTCGATGAGCCGCCGCAGCGGCTTCCCCTTCCCCACCACATGCGCCTGCCCGATGAATCCGTCGAAATCGCCGGGGCGCATACGCTCCGCCAACGGCACGGCCCCGGCAACGACGGCGGGCGGAGGCGGCGGTTCTTCCCCGGCATCGCCGAACAGATTCTGGTTTTTGCCCATTTGGTTCCCATTGAAAACGGAGACTGATAGCTGTTTTGCCGATTATACCAGTAAACGCCGCGCCGCTGGCGGGAGGAGCCAACCCCCGCGCATTCAAGCAATTCACCGCCCGCTGAAAAAGTTCCCGCACACGGTATTCACCAAAAAGGGTAGAATAATCGAATGTTTACCGCCTATAAAAAGCTGCAATCCGACCCGTTGGTCATTGAGTACCTCAACGACGTGTCGAGGATGCTGGGGGTATCGGTGGAAATCGAAAGCGACCGGGAAGGCACGATTTTCTCCAATACCGGAGACGGGGATGCGCACAAATACCCGCTCCTTTCCTCCTTGGCCGGCCAGGGAGCGGAAAACGGCGTCAGGCTTAACATCTACCACAAAGATGGCGACCAAAAGGCGATGGCCGAAGCCGAACGCCTCATAAACGCAAAGCTGGATGACTTCGTGGAGGTTATGAATCTGACCCATGAGCTGTTGGCGAATTACGACAAGTTGAACGCCTACCGCAACCTCGCCGAACAGGTGCTGCAGACGAATGACCGGAAAGAGTCATACCGCCTGTTGCTGTCGGCGCTGGAATTGCTGGTAAAAGCGGGGCGGTGCGGCCTGTTCTCCGTAACGGCCGAAAACGGGGTGATGCGGCTGGCGGCGTTGCGCGAACAGGGCAACGATGTGCCGGACGCGGAACACACCTATGCCATCCGCGGCACGGTCTTCGAGCGGGTGGCGCGCGCGCAGCGCAGTTCCATGCTGTTCCAAACGGTGACGGAAACCATCACCGCGCGGAACGGCGGGGCCAACCTCGTCATCAAAGGGGCGTTCATGGTGGTGCCGCTGCTGTTCCGCAAACCGGACAACGAGCCGGAACTGGCCGGCTTCATCTTCGCCACCGACCCGCGGGAAGGGTCGTTCACTTCCGTCGACCAGCACGCGATCTCCACCATATCGTCGCTGGCCTCCATCGCCATGAAACATTTCGACCAGATGGAGACCACGCACCGCGCCACGCGCGAGATGGACACCATGCTCAGCGAGCTGATGGCGACGTTCACCGACCTGCAGCGGCAATCGGCGCTGATCGAACAGGTGAACCGCATCAGCGTGCGCATCAACAGCACGCTCGACATGCAATCGATATTCGGCTCCATCGCCGATTACAGCCGCAGCCTGCTGGAAGCGGGCCAATCGATCGTGGCGGTGATGGGGGGGACGAAGCGGGTCTCGTTCGCCGGCATGGCGGGATTCCCGCGCGGCGGCATGCCGGGCGCCACCATCATAACGCCGGAAAGCATTTTGGCCCAAACCTTCGCAAGCGCCAAACCGATAATCGAAAACAGCTTTAACCCCGCCGCGGCGGAACTGGGCTTCACCCCCCCTTTTACGGTGCGGAACCTCATTACCTACCCCATCGAAAGCAAGCACGGCATCGTGGCGGTCATCGCGGTCTTCAACAAGACGGACGGCCAGCCCTTCACCGAGCAGGACACGGAACTCCTGAAATCGCTGGCGTACCAGGCCACCACCGCCATCGAAAACGCGCGGCTGCTCAACGACCTCAAACAAACCCAACTCACCATGATGGTGAAGCTCTCGGAACTGGCGGAAAAACGCGACCCCGAAACCGGCGAGCACCTGCTGCGGATGCAAAAGTACTGCCGCATCATCGCGCAGGAACTCGCCAAAGCGGGAAGATACGCGGAGACCATTGATGAGCGGTTCATCAACGAACTCTACGCCGCCGCGCCGCTGCACGACATCGGCAAGGTGGCGATAGCCGACAGCATCCTCCTCAAGCGGGGCAAGCTGACCAGCGAAGAGTTCGACATCATGAAAACGCATTCATCGGTGGGGGAAATGATCCTGAAGGGGCCGGATTACCTGAAGATGGCCTCCGAGATCGCCGGTTTCCACCACGAAAAATGGGATGGCAGCGGCTATCCCCACCGGGTGGCGGCGGAACAGATACCGCTTTCGGCCCGCATCGTCGCGGTGGCGGACGTCTACGACGCGCTGACTTCGCGGCGCGTGTACAAGGAAGACATGTCGCACGAATACGCCATGGAGATCATCGAGCAAGGCATTAATAAGCACTTCGCCCCCGACTGCGTCGAAGCGCTTAAATCCGGCATCAATGACATCATCACCATCAAGAACCTGATCCGCTGACCGTAAGAATCGCTGTTATTTATCCGGCTGGCGGGAGATGCGGGCGCCGACTTTTTTCAGCTTCTCTTCTATCCTCTCGTAGCCGCGGTCGAGGTGGTAGACGCGCCGGACGGCGGTCTTCCCATTCGCGGCGAGGCCGGCGACGATGAGCGAGGCGCTGGCGCGCAGATCGGTAGCCATCACAATGGCGCCGGAGAGCGATGGCACTCCATGCACGAAAGCGTTGGCCCCCTTCAGACGGATGTCGGCCCCCAGGCGGCGCAACTCCGCCACATGCATGTAGCGGTTCTCAAAAACCGATTCGTGTATCACGCTGGTGCCATCCGCGACGGTCAGCACCGCCATCGCCTGTGCCTGCATATCGGTGGGAAAGCTGGGGTGCGGCGCGGTTTCGATGTCCACCGGGGCGGGGCGTTTCGGGCCTGTCACTTCTATCCAGCCGTTCCCTTCGGTGATTTTGCATCCCATTTCAACGAACTTGTGCGTTACCGCTTCGAAGTCCGGCGGGTTGCACCGGTTGATGCGGAGCGAGCCGCCGGTGATGGCGGCCGCCGCGATGAACGTGCCGGTTTCTATCCGGTCTGGAATGATGGCGGTCTCCACCGCCTTGAGCGGACGCTTGCCGGTGACGGCTATCCGGCCGGTGCCGGCCCCCTTGATATCCGCCCCCATGCGGACGAGCAGATCGGCCAGGAAAACCACTTCCGGTTCTTTGGCGCAGTTTTCCAGGATGGTGGTTCCCTCGGCGGCCAGCGCCGCCATCATCACGTTGGCTGTGCCGGTGACGGTAACGATATCGAAATAGATTTTCGCCCCATGCAACCCGCCGGGGGCGCTGATGTTGACATACCCCTCATCCAGCGTAGTGTGCGCCCCCATCGCCCCGAATCCCTTAAGATGGAGGTTGATGGGGCGCTCGCCTATGGCGCAGCCGCCCGGCTGGCTCACGCGGGCCTTGCCCATCCGGGCCAGCAGCGGCCCCATCACCAGGCAGGATGCGCGCATGGTGCGCACGAGGTCGTAGGACGCTTCATAGCTTTTCAGGCCGCCGGTATCAACAACGACCACCCCTTTTTCCGGACGGGTGATGGCGGCCCCTAAATCCATGAGCAAGGCGATGATGGTATCGATATCCTTGAGATCCGGCACGTTGGTGAAGGTGAACGAACCGGGACAAAGCAGCGTGGCGGCAAAGGCCGGCAACGACGCGTTCTTCGCGCCGGCGATGGTCACATCCCCTTCAAGGCGGCGGCCCCCTTCGATAACAATCTTGTCCATTCTTCCCCTTCTTTCGCTTACTAATCCGCCACTCTTGTCATTCTGAGCATAGCGAAGAATCCCTTTCCGGAAAGAGATTCTTCGTCGCTTCGCTCCTCAGAATGACATGCATATACGGTTTTTCAACACCAGGCTAACGCCGCTCCGCGCGCACGATACGGTCGTGCCCCGAAATATCCTTGATAAAAACGACATCGGTCCATGGGCCGTCTTCGAAGAATTTTTCCACCGCCGCCTTCTGATCGTAGCCTATCTCGCAGAAGAAGGAACCGCCGGGCTTAAGGTGTCCGGCGCTCTGGGCAACCAGTTCGCGGATGACCGCAAGCCCCCGCTCGGCGGCAAAGAGCGCCAGCGGCGGCTCAAACTTGCGCACTTCCACCTGCAATGTTTCTTTCACGCCATAATCGATATACGGCGGGTTGGATACTATGATGTCGAACGGGCCGGGAACGGCCGTGAAAATATCCGATTGAACGAACGATATATTGGCCGCTTCCAGCCGGGCGGCGTTTTCCCGCGCGATGTCCAGCGCGTCCGCCGAAAGGTCGATGGCCGTAACGCGCCATTCGGGGCGCTCCAACCCAAGCGAAATGGCGATGCAGCCGCTGCCGGCGCCGACGTCGGCGACGGCAAGCGCCGCGCCGCGCGGAAAAAGCCTCAGCACCGCCTCCACCATCTCCTCGGTTTCGGGGCGGGGAATCAGCACGGCCGGTCCCACCCTGAACGTATGATTGTAAAACTCTTTTTTGCCGGTGATGTAATGGACCGGCTCGCCGGCGGCGCGGCGGGCGATACGGCGGCGGAAAATATCGGCGGTGCCGGTGGGAAGCGTGGCGGGCGGATCAAGCAGCATCCTGGCACGCTCGATCCCCAGCAAATCGGCCAGCAGCAATCCCGCGTCCAGCTCCGGCGTGCGGCAACGGGCGGCGGTGAGCGCCCTTTTTCCCTCCGTCAGCAGGGTGGTGAATTCGTTAATGAGCTGGATCATCGGCGGTTCCCGGCGCGGCGTTGGACAGCAACGCGGCGTGAAAAGCTTTGCGGCAGGTGTCGGCCATATCGTCCATATCCCCCATCATGATTCCCTGTATGTTGAAAAAGTTCTCGTTGATGCGGTGGTCGGTCACGCGTCCCTGGGGAAAATTGTAGGTGCGTATTTTTTCGCTGCGGTCGCCGCTGCCGATTTGCGAGCGGCGCTGGGCGCTCTGCTTTTGGCGGTCCTGCTCCTGATAAAAGTCCTGCAGGCGGGAGAGGAGCACGCGCATGGCCTTCTGGCGGTTCTTGATCTGGGATTTTTCATCCTGCATCGAGACCACCATGCCGGTGGGAAGATGGGTGATACGCACCGCGCTGTCGGTGGTGTTCACGCTCTGGCCGCCGGGGCCGCCGCTGCGGAACACGTCGATGCGGAGTTCCGCGGGATTTATCTGCACCTCTTTTTCCTCCGCCTCGGGCAGCACCGCCACGGTGACGGTGGAGGTGTGGATGCGCCCCTGCGTTTCGGTTTTCGGCACGCGCTGCACGCGATGCACCCCCGATTCGTAGCGGAACAGGCCGTAGGCCCCCTTCCCCTCGATGGTGGCGATAACTTCTTTCACGCCGCCCGCGTCGTTGGCGCTCACGCTCATGGTTTCCACCTTGAACCCCCGCTTTTGGGCGAAGCGGGTATACATATTGAAAAGCTCCGCGGCGAAGAGGCCCGCCTCGTCGCCGCCGGTGCCGGCGCGTATTTCCATGATGAGGTTCTTTTGGTCGGCGGGGTCTTTGGGGACGATAAGCTCTTTGAGGCGCGTTTCCAGGGCCGCCATCCGCTCCTTGATCTGGCGGTTTTCGTCACGCGCCATCGCCGCCAGTTCGGCATCCCCCTCGGCGGCCAGTTTCTCGTTTTCCTTGAATGACGTTTCCGCCTTCACGTACTCGCGGTACGCGGCGACCATCTCCACCAGATCGGCCTGCTCCTTGCCCAGCTTGCGGAACAGTTCCTGATTGGCGATGGTGGCGGGCTGGCAAAGAAGACCGCTTAACTGCTCGAAACGTTTTTCGACTTCCTTGAGTTTTTCAAACATGGCGGGAATGGGCTAATGGGTGGCGGGGGCGGCGGCGCGCGCCGTCCCGTTTGCCGCATGGCAAACGGGACGGATGATCGCCATCGCCGTTATTTCTGTTCCGCTTTGGCAACGCGGCGGCGGAACTTTTCCACGCGCCCCGCGGTATCCACCAGCTTCTGGGTGCCGGTGTAAAACGGGTGGCAGACCGAACAGATGTCCAGGTGGATCGTCTTCGCCGTGGCGTTGGTTTCCAGCACGGATCCGCAACCGCAGATGATCTTGGCCGGGCCGTATTCCGGGTGAATTCCCTGTTTCATGTATTTCTCCTCACTCTAAAGCGTGTAATTGTACTATTAAGCGTTCATGGCCGCAAGGAACTTCGCGTTCGTCTTGGTCTGCCGCATTTTATCCAACAAAAGCTCCATCGCCTCCACCGGATCCATCGGTTGGAGAACCTTGCGCAACAGCCAAACGCGCCCCAATTCCTCCGGCGTGAAGAGCAGCTCTTCCTTGCGGGTGCCGGAGCGGGTGATGTCGATGGCCGGGAAAACACGGCGGTCGGCCAATTTCCGGTCAAGGTGTATTTCCATGTTGCCGGTTCCCTTGAATTCCTCGAAAATCACGTCATCCATCCGGCTGCCGGTTTCGATGAGGGCGGTGGCGATGATGGTGAGGCTCCCCCCCTCCTCGATATTGCGCGCCGCGCCGAAAAAGCGCTTGGGCCGCTGGAGCGCGTGGCTGTCCACGCCGCCGGAGAGCACCTTGCCGGACGGGGGCACCACGGTGTTGTATGCGCGGGCAAGGCGGGTGATCGAATCAAGCAGGATCACCACGTCGCGTCCGTGCTCCACCAGCCGCTTGGCTTTTTCGATGACCATTTCGGCCACCTGCACATGGCGCTGGGCCGGTTCGTCGAAGGTGGAGGCGATAACCTCCCCTTTCACCGAGCGCTCCATGTCGGTAACTTCTTCGGGACGTTCGTCGATGAGGAGCACGATCAGCGCCACATCGGGGTGGTTTTTGGCTATCGAGTTGGCCATCGCCTGCATCAGCATGGTTTTGCCGGTGCGGGGCGGGGCCACGATGACGGAGCGCTGGCCCATGCCGACGGGCGTCAGCAGATCCATCACCCGCATCGAGAGGTTGCCGTCGTCCGCTTCCAGCCTCAGGCGGCGCTCCGGGTAGAGCG
The DNA here is from genome assembly GCA_016217735.1 of Nitrospinota bacterium. Taxonomy (NCBI): domain Bacteria; kingdom Pseudomonadati; phylum Nitrospinota; species Nitrospinota bacterium. The sequence continues at coordinate 11,281 of JACRGQ010000065.1, read as the reverse complement.
GCGTGAGGTTATCGAACAGCGGGCGTATCTTTTCCAGGTTCGGCGGTTCGCCGTTGATGCTTTCCACTTTCAGCAGCGCGAAGTAGCGCTCCCCTTCCTTCGGGGGGCGGATTTCGCCGGTAACGGTATCGCCGGTGCGCAGATCGAACTTGCGGATCTGCGAGGGGGAAACGTACATGTCGTCCGGGCCGGGGAGATAGTTGCTGGTGGGGGCGCGCAAAAAGCCGAAGCCGTCCGGCAGAATTTCCAGCACCCCTTCCCCGACAATCATCCCCTCTTTACCCTGGGCCACCTGGGTCTTGGTCTGGCCTTCGAGAATTTTAAAAATCAGCTCCTGCTTGCGCAGGCCGCCGGTGCCTTCAATATTCAGTTCTTTGGCGAGGGCGTTGAGATCCAGTACGGTTTTTTTCTTGAGATCGGCGATATTCAGTTCCATAGGTTTTTCCAGTGCGGATAAGGGTCACTTAAAAGGGGGTTTTGGGGGAAGCAGGGGATCCTAACGGTTTCTCCAACAAAATAATAGCTAACGTAATTGGGCGATTCTGCCATTTCCCCCCGATTTTGTCAAACTTTTTCCCACGTGCGTCATCATATTGCCATATTGCCGCGCCCGGCTGGAGGGGATTTTCAATCCATCCCTCCCTCAAAACGGGGAGCCATCTCCTTAACGACCGCCGATTGGGGCGCGCGTTTTTTCAGATCGTCATAATATGGTTTGGCCGCGGCCACCCGGTTGCCATTCAGCTCATACATCATTAAAGCAATCACCGTCGAGTTGGAAGCCTTGCCACGCCGATATTCGTCTTTCAGCGATTTTACCGCCGGATCGGTTTCCGCGGCGCCGGATGTCGATGCGAATTCCTGCGGACCCGCCATTTGCGGAACAGGCCCCTTTGATTCATTGGCGAACAAAGCGATACCGCCCATGCTATGGCTTCCGGCTCCTTTTATTTCACCCGGCTTGTAGCATACCGGCAATTTCTTGCCCATCTTGAGGGATGTGCCTTTGCCCGCCACCATTTTTTCGTTTTCCACGGCAACCTCGCCCGCCCCGGCAACAAGCCATTCCTGGCAGGTGGCATACGCCACGATGGTCACGGCGCCGCCCTTGGAAATCTGGAGCTTATCTTTGGGCGCGATGGACGCGCCCATCTCCAGAAACGTCTTTTTACCGGCCCGCTGGGCGGCTATCTTGCCGCTTGCATCGGTGATGATTCCAAAATCCTGCGCATAACCAGCGCCAGCCAGCGCACACATCATAAGAAATCCGACAACGTACCGCTTCATGATACTTTCTCCTTTAGAGTCTTCAATGAAACCACCTGATAGACTTTAACCTCTTCCTCGCGCCCTTTTACGCGCACCGTATCAACAAATGACGCCTCAACGTCATTTGTTACCCGTTCAAATACGCTCTCCGTTATCAGAATATCCACCCCATAGTTTTTGGTAAGCCCTTCCACGCGGGAAGCAAGATTGGCGCTGTCGCCGATAACCGTATAATCCATTTTTTCATGACAGCCGACATTGCCGACAACCGCCGTCCCCGTATGCAATCCGATGCCGATTTTAAGATGTTCCACGCCGGGGAAAAGATTTCCCTCGGCATTCAGCCGCTCCAGTTCCTCCCGCATCGCCAACGCCCCGCGCACCGCCTCCAGCGCTCCCTGATTCGGCAACGCATTCGGCGCTCCATACAAAGCAAGGATGCCGTCTCCGAGATAGCGGTTCACATAGCCGCCCGATGCGGTAATCGCCCCCGTCATGGCCCCCAGGTATTTGTTAAGGCCCGCCACCGTGGTTTTAGAATCCAGCTTTTCGCTCAACGTCGTAAAGTTGCGAATATCGGTGAACATGATGGTGAGCGTCAGTTCCGTCCCTTCAAAATTTATCTTCCCCGGATTTTTTAAAATCTCTTCCATCACCGAGTGGCTCACATATGACCCAAAATAGCGCCGCAACAGCTTGAAGCGGTTCGCCTCATCCAGATACCGGTAGCCGCCGCAAACCACCGCGGGCACCATGATTCCGAAAACCATGGGGGATAATGGGATGACAAGATATGAGGAAAAACCGGCAACCGCGGCAAGCATATACAAAAGCATGAGGGCCGCCGATCCCGCCAATGTCAGCATCGGAGCCAGGACTATACTCATAACCGCAGTGAGGATGGCCAACATGACCAGCAACAGTTTTTGGGATGTGGCCGGCACCTCCTTGATGTGGCGGTCGGACATGAAAGAGAGGACGATCTGCGCCTGTATCAACACGCCCGCCATGAACGACGGCTTGCCGGTGGCGGGGTTAAGCGGCACGGGATGATTATCCGGGAATTTGTCCGATGCCGGCCCGATGAACGCCACCCGCCCCGCAAAGCGCTCCTTGAAATACGCGGCATCCCCCCGTTCGGCGGCATCTAAAGCCTCGCCGAACGAATGAAGCCGCGCCTTGCCGTGGCCCACCCGGTAATCGATCAGCATCTCCCCGTTTGACGATGCGCCGCAGCCGCCCAACCGGCCACAGGTAAATTCCTTCCCCTGTTCCAGTTTTCCCGCTTCGGCAAGCGAGGCCACTAAAGCAAGGCTCGGAATATGGCTCCCGTTTTCATCCATCACGTAAAGCCGCTGCCGCCGAACCTTCCCATCATCATCGGGAAAGAGATTCACATACCCCACGCCGGAAACGGTAAAGAGAAACTTGGGATGCGGCATCTGCGCCCCCACATCCCCCACCTTGAATCCCACAAAAACCGGCACGCCTTTGCCGCGCGCCGCCTTTACCGCTACCAGAAACTCCTTCTCCGGCTGGGGGGCGAACTGCTCTATGGTGATCGCGGGGATAAGGTCGAACACCACCCCTTTCGCGCCGGCGGCCGCAAGCGCATCCACGATCTTCGCAAAATAGCCGTACCAGAGCACCAACGGCACCTTGAGGTTGTCGAGCGTCTCGGTATCGATTCCGATCACCTCAACCTGGGGGAGCGCTTCATCCGTCGGCCGGGTGTTGCGTAACAGAAAATCGTATGCCGCCCGGTCAATAGTGGCGGAAAGCGGGGTAAGGGCCGCAACGAATGCGAGCGCCACCCCCACACAGACAATGACCGCTTTTTTCCCCTTAAAGGGGATGCCCGGGGCGGATAGTAAAAATTTTCCGCCCCTCCCTTTCATCAGCGGCATTCCGCACCTTATTTTCCGAATTTCTTTTGTACCGCGCCGTGCATCTCGCCCATCAAATCCTGAAGCTCGGCAATCGTCGCTTCCAGTTCATCCCACTTGAACGGCTTTTTCTCGGTAACGATTTTTGGGGCTTCCTTCTTCTGCGCGGCCGGAGCTTCTTTCACTTCTTCCTTTACCGCCGGTTTTGCGACAGGGGCATAATTCCCCGCAACCCACTTCCGGATGACGTTCGACTGTATGGCAAAATTCACGCCGGTAATGGCGGAACCGGTGCTCGATGTCCGGGCCGCGCTGGTGTTCATCCCTATCACCGCCCCCGACGAGTCGAACAGCGGCCCGCCGGAATTGCCGTGGTTGATGCTGGCGTCCGTTTGGAACATGTTCTTCCCTTCCACTTTGGAAAGGTTCTTGATGCGCGTGCTCACCGTGCCGGTGGTCAGCGTCCACAAGCCACCCTGTTCGGGATGCCCTATCGCCACCACTTTGTCGCCGACATCCACTTTTTCGGAATCGGCCAAATCCAGCGCGGCGGGATTTTGCGGACGCGCAACGCGCAACAGGGCGATATCAAGCTGCCGGTCATATTTGATGATGGAGGCCGAGCACTGCTCTTTCAGGTCTTCCTGCATATCGCCGGTCACCCGCTCCGGCTTCAGATAAACGGTGATTTCGGAAAGGGGGCGGTTGTCGCCGTCCACGATCACATGGGCGTTCGTCACCACCACGCCGTTATCGATGTAAAAACCGGTTCCGCCGTTAAAGGAACCTTCCTTGACTTTTGCGAAAATCAGCACCACCGAAGGAGCGCCCTTTTTGTATATCTCCGCCGGCTCCATGGCGAACGAGGCCGAAACCGGGAACACGAATAACAGAACCGCGCACAACAGCATTCGTCGCATGCAACCCCCTAAATGTTCGACGTCACTTATTTCTTGCCTTGCCTGGCCAGTTTCTCCTTTGGAATGCAGGCCAACGCATAGGTAACCCCTTTCATATGGCTGGCCACCCCGTCGACATCATACCAGTATTCCTGTATCACCGACTCGTCCATCACCACATCGCTCTCCCAGCCTTTCATGCCGTTTACCACCGTCGCCTTATCGCGGCTTTCAACGCCATTGCGGGTTTCCTCCACGGTAACGGTGGCAACGTTCACGGAAATCGATTTCGCCAATGCGGCGCGGGCATCGTCGGCGGCGCAGGATTTTCCCGCGCTCGCCAAAAAGGAGGGATCGCAGGCGCCGACCGCGCAGATTTTATCGGGATGGATGGTGATGCCGGTCACCCATTTCGGCACCCCCGCTTTATCCACCCCCTGTTTGCGCCCCTCGGCGGGGGCCAGGCTGGGGGCGGGAGCCAAAACCGGTTTCGGCCCCCGCGAAACACAGGCGGCCAGGGCGGCCGCCATGAACAAAGCCGCGATTGCGCACCTCATACCCCTCTCCCCGCCACAGCCGCTTTTAACGCTTGGCCTCTTCCTTCTCCAGCTTTTCAAGCATCTTTTCGGCGTTGGCGCGCACATATTCCTTCATCTTTCCGGTTAACTCCGCTTTCTTGGCGATGGCATCCTTGAAGTTGGCCATGTCCAGCCGCGCCAGCGAATAAAACACACCCGACTGCCTATCCTGACACCGGTCGGCTATCATCACGCCATTCAGGGTTTGTTTCGTCACCGTCTTTTTGACGGTTTCCACATGCTGCTCTTCCGATGCCTTCTCGGCGGCGGAGGTGTGGGCCATATAATCGTTCATGAGAGAAGAAGAATAGACCTCAAAAGTTTTTGCCAATTCGCTGATGGCGCGGTTATCCGACGCCTCGCGCAACAACGCGGGGTTGCCAATGTTGCTGGCCATTCCGGTGCCATAAAACACCTTGCCCAGATCGGCGGGGAACGCCATAGGCCCTTGCGCAATCCAAAGGGGCAATTCGCGCCCATCCGAACAATACGACTTTGGCGGCGGGGGCGGCGCGCTGGCGCATGCGCTAAAAAGAATGCCGGCGAGCACCACACATAACAACTTCACCTGTTTCATCTCATTTCTCCTGTTCCTGGTTTAACGGTCATAGGTTTTGACAAACACATTTTCTTTCCCGCCCATGGCATCCTAAAAAATCCCGTGGCCCCGCCGGGCCGGTAAAAAAACAAAAACACAAAGAAGCCGTGAAGGAATAAAAGCCGCTGATGCCATGCTTTGCATGGCATCAGCGGCGCACTTCCCGCGTTAATTATTGCCTACAACAAGCATCCTATCCTGAACTATTTTTTTCGCGGCCACATCCCACTCCAAGGTTTCCGCCTCCCAGGATACTATCTTCGATTCGGCGTGTTGCGGCTTTCCCACCATGGCGCCGGACTGCACATCGTACAAAACATAATCAAGCGCAAGCGTTCCGTGCGGTGTCCCGTACGCATCCCGCCCGATACGCTGATGCCATTCAAGATAGGCCATCTTTCTGAAACCGTTTTCCCTCGCCCGGGCCAGGCAATTCTGACTTTCATCGCATCCATCGAAGAAGGGTACGCTTTTCCCTAAACCTTTCTGGATATGCGACACCACTAAATTGACCTGCTTTTCCGAGTGGGTCACCCCGTCATTCAGCTTCACATACAACATGACACTATCCCGGTTCCGTTCACGCAAAGCCGTCCGGACATTGATTTCATTTTGCAGCTTCTCACGCCAATTCTGCTTCGTTTGCGCCGAGCTGCTAATATAGGCGAAATCTATCTCCCCCATAAGCACATTAAGGTCGTTGAGTTGCACAAGCGAGGAAAGCAAGGGAAGGTTCGCATCCTTCACCAACTTTTCGTAGGACGTCTGCAAAAGTCCGTATTTGCTCTTATTCAGCTCTCCCTTTTTAACGCGCTCAACCGATTCTACCTCCACCGTTGCCAAGACCCAAAGCACACAATTTCGCTGGTCAAGCCATTTCTCACGCACCTGAAGTCCCTGCAGTGTTTCTTTTATGCTGGTCTCCGTGATTAATTCCACATTCTGCTCGAAACTGCCCATGAAACTCTTGGACGAACTTTTCATCTGGTCTTTCAACGTACTCTTGATTTGCACCGATATTTTTTGTGATAGATCGCGGTAGGCGCTTGCCTTTGCCGCCTCAACCTGCTCCTCTATACTCCCTTTGCGGGCAGCTTGCCCCACACCGGCATACAAACCCGGCTCGTAAAAGCCTTTATCCACCCATGCGGGACGATCCCGCGGGGGTATATAATCGCACCGGTAGTTATCGGCGGCGGCAACTGGGGCCAGCATTGAAAAAAGCCCCATGGCCGCTAAAATCATGCCCACGGTCAATAAAGTGCGTTTCATGCTAATGCCCCGCTTTCCGGCCGATTTGGCGCAACCGCTTCATCAATTGAAAGTCGTTGCAACTTTCGCAGGTTTCCGATGCCGAAGCGGCCACCCGGCCCTCGATGGCATTCACCAGTTGAAAGGTGATAAGCGTCTGATCATCTTTTTTCGTCAGCGTCCCGATTGCCAGAAGCCCGGCTCCGAATTCACGCGTCAATTCCTGGTAACAGGTGTTGCACTCCCCGCCTTTAGCGGATTCCCTTTTAAATATTTCCATGGTCTTCTTGTCAACATCGTCACCGCTCAATACTTCATAGTTGGCTGAAAGCCCCTCCACCAATGCCGCCCTGTATGCCGTGAGTTGTTCGGTGGCAATGCCGCCGCGCAGCTTCATCATGACCACCCGCTCCTTTTTAGCCGTCTTGGTCTCCATCATGCCGTGGGCGGGCGCGGCTGCCGCTGTTTCCTTCGTTTTATGGCCGCTAATCTGGAAAAGTTTTACATCCCCTTTTATGTTCGCGGTGGCAAGGCGGTCCGTTTCCGGGCTGAACGCAACGGCCCTTCCCTTCTCGGCAAGCGGAAGGTTGGTAATCTGCCGCATTTGCGCCACGTCCCACAACCGAACAGTCTCGTCATTGCTCACAGAGGCCATCAACCCGTTATCGGCGCTGATGGCGATGGCGTTTATCTCCTGCAGGTGATTGTCGAGGTCGCCTAATTCCTCTCCGGTGGTGCCGTCCCGCACTTTCACCACGAAACTCCAACTCGGCGCGCCCGCCGCGGTTCTTCGATTCCTGGTATCGCGCTTCACCACCGTGAGGCCAAGGGCAATCAGGCTGTAGTCCTGGGAAAACGTGATGGTGCGGAGTTCCCCGTACTGCGAGGCGGTTTCCATAATGGCGCGCTTTTCCTTCCGCGTGTTCACGTCCCATATGCGTATCGTGTTATCTTCGCTTCCGGACAGAACCTGATTACCCCCGCGGTTGAACAATAAGGTATGAACCTTTTTCTTATGTCCTTCTATGGTGGACAGCAAAGCGCCGTTCCCGATGCTCCACAGATAGATCACGCCGTCATAATCACCCGATGCCAAAATATCCCCCACGGGGGAATACGCAACCGCATACACCCCGTTTTTTTTGTGCTTGAGAAGATTTACCTGTTGGCCGGTATCGAAATCCCATACAACCACATTGCCGGAGCTTAACGCGGCAGCTAAATGCCGCTGGTCGGGGTCTACAGCGATACCGTTAATGTCGCCTTCATTGGTCTGGAAATAGCGCTCCTTCTTCGTCCTCGTATTCCATACGGTAACCTTCCCCTTGGCTCCGTAAACGATGAGACTCTCTCCGTCCGGGGAAAAGACGAGCCCCTTCGGTTCGATGCCGCTCTTATATACTTCCAGTTCGGAAAGGTTGACCGCGCCGGCAGGCACGGCAACGAAAAGCACGGAGATGATGGCCGCCGCTATGATAAGAAGCGCCGCCCTGCTCCCGCCCATCACCGCGGCCGGGAAACGGCGCAAATATTCATTAATCATGATGGAATCCCAACGCTAAAAACAATTTCATTTAGTTTATCGCATTAAACCGATAAGGCGGGGAAGACTTTTTTGGTCTCCCCCGCCCCTCACAACCAAACTAATTCGAGGAAATTGTTTGGTTAAAAATACACTTTCAGCGGAATGCGTATGGCCGTTGAGCTGTAGTCAGTGCTCCCCCCGCCGGAGGTTGAATACTTCTGGCTGCCAACCCCCAACTCGAAGGCAATGGCCACGTTTCGATCGATAAACACGTCAACACCACCTTGGAGTTCATAACCCGAAATAGTCATCGTGCTACCCGCGGATTTCGCACTGCCCGACAGGAAGGATGCGCCGACATATGGCACATATTTGGGATTGTCGAAAAAGAAGTGATACTTGGCGAACGGGCTTATCTGTGTGTTCTGGGAATCTGAACTGCCCGCTTTTTGTCCTGATATAAAAAGGCCGGCCCCTATTTGGAGGTTCTTCGACCAGAAATAGCCATAAGATGCATAAACCATGGTAATCGTCGATTCCTGGCTTCCGGCTGCGCTAGACTTCGAACTGATCGATTGTATCGTAGCGGCAAGTTCGGAGTTGCCTGCCTGTATCCCGTAATCTTCCGCAGCGTATGCGTAACCGCTACAGAGAACCACCGCGCTAAACAATGCATACAATAACCTGCTTTTCACCTGATATCCTCCAACCCAATTGTTAAAATTTCGCACGCCTTGCCACATTCAGGCAGCCGCACTACACACACCCGCCAAGTCGAGAAAGTCCGCGAACATTAGTTCCGCTATCCGCCATCACTGATATCCATGCACATTTAATTTGAGACATAATCCAATAACGGAGAAAAACTGTAAATACGCACATATACTTACTTTAATAAGCAATACTACCTAGGCAGTTGCGGAGCATTTTCGATGACTTTGCATCGAAAATTTCCTCAATTTAATGCGCCTGGAAAATATTTTTATTCCTACAACGTATTGTGGTAACAACATTTGCCTGTACGCTCGCCCCCCATCTAACCCTTCAGCGGTATAGACAAGGGTGCTCTTTATGCACTATCTTCATTCGTATTCATAAATAAAATTTTATGGATTTTGACCGGACGCATTTTTAATGGATTTGGATTATTTGGGGAGCGGGTAAGATGGGTTTTCGAATTTTATTTTTTCAAAGAAGAAAGTTCCCCGCCGCTATCATGGCCGGAATTTCCCTCCTTGCCGCCCTTAAGCCTGAGGCGGCGAACGGCCTGGTGCCGCGCATAACCCGCTTATTGTCCGCCAGGCGGGAGATACTATGACCAACCCGGATACCGCGACGCTTTTCATGGCGGACGATCACCCCATATTCCTTGAGGGGTTGCGCCGCATCATCGATAAAAAACGGTTCAGGATTGTCGGCGACGCCGCCAACGGCAAGGAGGCGCTGGAAAAAATTCTGGCGCTGCAACCCGACATCGCCCTCCTGGACATCTCCATGCCGGAACTGACGGGCATCTGCGTGGCGCGCGAACTGCGCAAGCGGAAAATGAAGACGAAGGTTGTTCTTTTAAGCTCCCACGACGACCAGAAACACCTCGACGACGCGATAAAGCTGGACATCCGCGGCTATATGCTGAAAGACAACACCGGGCGGGAACTGGCGGACGCCCTCGCGTATGTGCTGGACGGAAATACCTATATCAGCCCGATCCTTTCCGCGCGGATACTGAAGAATATGACCGCCGCAAAAACACGGAACATCGCCCCGTTAACCGCGGCGGAAAAGGGGATTCTTGCCCTGCTGGCGGAAAACAAGACCAGCCAGGAGATCGCCTCGATCCTCCATTGCAGCCCAAGAACCGTAGAAACCCATCGCGCCAATATCTGCGGGAAACTACAACTAAAAGGCCATAACGCGTTACTCAATTTCGCGCTAAAGCACCTAAAAAAATAACCCTCAACCCGCTGGATGGGCTGCTGGCGCTGGCGGTGACGCTGGTGGGGGACGCCCTGCGCGATCGCCTCGACGTGAAACGCCGCTAGTACCCCGTGCGCGGGGCGGTAGTGGTTCAGTTTGAAATTAATGTTTGAATGGAGCACGAGATTGCTTCGCTAACGCTCGCAATGACAGCAATTTGTCATTGCGAGGCCATCGAAGATGGCCGCGGCAATCTCAAACTGATGCACTACCCGCGGGGCGGCGCGCTGTTCTTATTGGCGGGTTGGGGGTATAATTTGAGTAGAGAATATCGGGAGGTTCTATGACGGAAAAAGAGACCGTTGCGGTAGAGAGCGACTACCATCTCGTGTACGTCCGAACCGGTTTCGTATGCCTTCTGCACTGGGTGATCGTCGCCTCGATCACGACTCTCGTCGTGACCGGCCTGTACATCGGCGACCCCGCGCTGCTGGCAGGCAAAGGGGAGGCGTGGCAGACCTTTGTAATGGCGAAAGTCCGCCTCGTTCACTTCTTCGCGGCCACCGGCCTCTGCATCGCCATGTTGCTGCGGTTTTACCATTCCATCAGCCCCACCACGCGGCACGACATCATGGAGTTCATCCCCACCCCGTCGAACGTCATGGCGGCGCTCAAACTCATGAAATTTTACGCCACCGGCGTGGGGGATCACGCCCATTACCGCTACCTGAACCCGCTGGGCGGCGTATCGGTTTTCGTGATGGTCTGTTTTTTCGTCTTCGAAATCGCCACCGGCTTCACCCTCTACTCCCAGCAGGCCAACCCGATAACCTGGAGCTGGATGCTCTGGTTCCCCCATACGATGGAATGGGCCTTCCGCGGCATGAACAACGTCCGGCTGCTGCACCATCTCGTGATGTATGTGTTGATCGCGCAGGTGGTGATCCATATCTACCTGAAGGTCTACGTGGACATCATGTACCGCGAATCGGATATCGCCTCCATCATCGCGGGCTATAAGGTGTTCCATAAGGACGTGGTCGCCAGACATGCCGACCGCTTCTCCGGCCGCACGTGGTACCACGGTTGACACCCCCGGCTTCCCGCGCATGACCAAAGAACGCGGCGCGATGGAAGGGCGGTTGCGCGCCTTCTTTGAGGGGCTGGCGGATTTCCACCGGATGAAGATGATCGACCTCCTGCTGGAACGGGAGATGAACGTGACCGCGATCTGCGCCCACTTTGCGATGAAACAGCCCTCCGTGAGCCATCACCTGTCCGTGCTCAAAAAGGGGGGGATCGTGAAAACCCGCCGGCAGGGGAAAGAAATCCTCTACTCGGTCAACCGGAAGTACATA
>JACRGQ010000064.1 GCA_016217735.1 Nitrospinota bacterium | reverse complement strand
GTAAAAGTAGTCCTCGACCAAATCCGCCGCTAAATGTCATCCCCGCGAAGGCGGGGATCCAGCCATACTTTCAAAGCTCTCTTCCCTTTCTCCCCTTGGATAGGCAGCATGCAATTTGCCGCCAAGCGGCAACTAACCGACTTTTTCAACAACCTGCTAGAATATCGCGGAGAAGCCCTGATACTAAACGCGCCGACACCAAAGCAAAACCACGATGTACACCAATGAGGTATTTATGGACTATTCAAGCCTTCTGTTGCTAAGCGCCATTGCGGGGTTTACCATCTTCCTCGGACTTCCCGCCGCCATGATCGCCACCCGGCCCCACACAAGGGCGCTCATGACCGCCCTTTCCGCCGGCGTACTTATCTTCCTCCTTATTGAGATTGCCTACAAATGCCTGGAGATGGTGGAAGAATCGGCCAAAAGCGCGCTCTCCGGCTCCGCCTCCGCCACGCCAGTGCTGTTCGGGGCGCTGCTCATCGGCGGCCTTTCAATCGGACTGTTGGGGCTTACGTTATTCGAAGAGCATTTTATGGGGATGGCCAAGGAAAGCGATCCCGCCACCCGTTCCAAACGGGTATCGCTGATGATCGCGGCGGGAATCGGGCTGCACAACTTCGGCGAAGGGCTTGCCATCGGGCAGGAATTCGCCAACGGCGCGCTGTCGCTGGCATACCTGCTGGTCGCGGGCTTCGCGCTGCACAACGCCACCGAAGGATTCGGCATCGCCGCCCCGCTGAAGCTGGAAAAGGTGGACTGGAAATTTCTCGGCCTCGCGGGGCTTATCGGCGGCGGCCCCACCGTTGTCGGCACCCTTGTCGGCTCCGCATACACCCTCCCGGCGCTGGAACTGCTGGCGCTTTCGCTCGCCGCCGGGAGCATCCTCTATGTGGTGGGAGAACTGTTGCACATCGGCAAGATGCAAGGGCAGCACCGCACCGCGATGGTGGGGCTGCTCATCGGCTTTTTCGCGGCCTTCGGCTCCGAAATGGTGATCGAGATCGGGATGGCGACCTCGGCTAACCGGCTGACGCCAACCGAGACATTCAAAGTGGAAGTGACCGAATACCACTTTTCCCCCGCCAGCTTTGCGGTGAAAGCGGGCGACACTGTCCGCTTTGAAATACGCAACACCGGCAAGGAAATACACGAATTCGAGCTGCCGGAACTTGGCATGGAAGCGGTGATCCCGCCCGGCGACACGGTAACGCTCACGATACCAAAAGCGGCGGCGGGACACTATGAACTGGTTTGCGACCTTCCAGGCCATATAGAAAAAGGGATGACTGGCGAGTTGCTGGTGCGCGAATAAAAAAACGCCGCCCAGCGTAAACCGGGCGGCGTTTTCCGCAACAGCCTTAATACGGGGCGATGTGCGTTTTCAGAACGCCTGAATCGGCGATCTGCCTGTCTTTGGGATCGAGTTCTTTCGCTTTCCGGAACTCCTCGGTGGCCGCGCCGTGCTTCGCCTGTGCATGCAGCGCCAGCCCAAGGTTGTAGTGCGCGCGGGCGAAGCTGGGGGCTATCTTGAGCGCTTCACGAAAGTGTGTTTCGGCGGCAATTGCGTTACCGCCGTTCAGCGTCTTAATCCCTTCCTCATTGTGGATAGCGGCTGCTTTATCCACCCCGGCCGGGGACATCAGCGGCGGTTCCGCAAACGCGGTGGCCGCAAAAGCAAATACGAATACCAGAATGAACATCTGAAGGAAACGCATGACGAATCTCCTAAAAAAAGGGTTGTTGCCATTTCCCCTTTATCTATTGGTTAAATCCTATGCCCTCAGGGCAAGTTTGGGAAGTAATAAATCGTCGGCAGCGGCACCGCGGTACCGCTTTCTAACCCGCTTTATTCACCGAATAAAGCGGGAAACATGCTGACCGTATGTTGACCAAGAAAAATGCAAGCCAACGCGGTAATTTTCAAAAGATCGACGGTTTCCGGGTTATGAACGGCAACGGCCGTGAATAACCCGGGCTAAGCGGTGGCGGTGAGTTTCAGGAAGATGTTCTCCAGAAGCGCGCTTTCGCTGTGCGCCTTGTTGCGCAGTTCTTCCACGGTGCCGAGCGCGATGACCTCCCCTTTGTCGATGATGGCGATGCGGTGGCATAGCTCCTGCGCCACCGCCAGCGTGTGGGTGCTCATGAAGATGGTGTTCCCCTCGCGCGCAAAAGCGCGGAAGATGTCTTTCACCAGCTTGTGGCCGTGCGGATCCAACCCCACCATCGGCTCGTCTATCACCAGCACCTTGGGACGGTGGATGAAGGCGCCGGTGATGACCAGCTTCTGCTTCATGCCGTGGCTGTAGTTCTCCACCAGCTCGTCCTGCCATTCGTTGAGGCCGAATATGGAGAGCATCTCGTGCCTGTGCGCGGCGGCGGAAGCGCGGTCAACCGAATAGAGGTCTATCATGAAATCGAGGAATTCGCTCCCGGTCAGCTTGTCGTGAATGTACGGCTTGTCCGGCACATAGCCGAGGATGCTCTTGGCCTTTTCCGGTTCCCGCTGCACATCGTGGCCGCCGATAAACACTTTTCCTTCGGTCGGCACCAGCAGCCCCGCCAACATTTTGATGGTGGTGGTTTTCCCCGCGCCGTTCGGGCCGAGGAAGCCGAAGCACTCTCCAGCCCCGATTTCCAGGTTGAGATTATTCACGGCAACCAGATTGCCGTAATCCTTCCGCAATCCCTCAAACCGAATCATACCGCTCACGATCACTCCTCGCTTTTGCCGAAGGAGTAGGCTCCCATGCGGGGGTTGACCGGCATCAGCAAAAGGGCGGGCAGCGAAAGCTCTTCCGGCTCGCGGTATTCGGCCAGCCCTACCTGCATGACGTTATGCGGCACGGCCGGCCGCGGGCGATAGGTGCCGAACAGCATGTCCCACCACGGCAGGGAAAATCCGAAATTGCTGTTGGTTTCTTCCGGCTCCATCGAGTGGTGAACCCGGTGGAAATCGGGCGTGATGACAATGCGGCGCAGTTTCGCGTCGAACGACGGGGAGAACTTGATATTGGAGTGGTTGAACTGCGTCGATACGGTCGAAGCCACCTCGTAGATAACCACCGTCCAGGGGTCTATCCCCAGCGCCGCCACAAGGCCGATCTTGTAGAGCATCTGGATAAACGTTTCGACAGGATGGAGCCGGAGCGCGGTGGTAACGTCGACTTCAAGATCGCTGTGATGCACCAGGTGAAAACGCCAAAGGAACGGCAGCGCGTGGGTAAGCACATGCTGAAGATAAATCATGAGGTCGAGCAAAATGAATCCAATGGCGGACTCCATCGGCCATGAAAGCTCCACATCGTTCAAAAATCCCCAGCACCGGTCGGCGGCGAATCGCACCGCGCCGTAGGAGGCGGTACCCAGCACCAACCTCACCAGGATACCGTCGAAGAACGTGAGCGACAGGTTGGAGAACCACCGTCCCATGCGGCCCGCCTCCATCTTCCGGCGGGGGCGAAGCGCTTCGGCTATCGCCAACACGCCAAAGGCGCCCAGAAAGATCGAAAGCCTGAGGTAATCGGGATTGAAGTGTTCCATACGTTGATTATAGATAGCCGGGAGGCATCAATCCAGTTTTTGCCATTGTTCCCCGTCTTTCCAATAAAAAGCCTTGAGCGCCAGTTTCCCTTTGACCACCGCCGCCTTCGCCGATGGCAGACATTCTTCGCCGAACTGGAGCGCCATCCGGCAGGCCGAGCCTATCTTGCGTGGTTTCAGCACCGGGCGAAAAACCACCCCCGCCTCGCGGAAAAAATCTTCCGCGCGGAGTGTTTCGTATGTGGTGTCGAATATCGCGATGAGCGTTCTTACAGGCATCCGGCGATCTCCCGCACGGCGCGGACGAAATGATCGACCTCCGCCGCGGTGGTGTATACGCCGGGGGCGAAGCGCACCGTTCCCTCCGGGAAGCTGCCTATTTCGCGGTGCGCGTCCGGCGCGCAATGCAAACCGGCGCGGCAGGCGATGTTGTGGCGGCGGTCGAGAAAATCCCCCACTTCGGCCGGATCAAGCCCGTCGATGGTGAACGAAAAAAGCGGGATGCGAAATTCCTTTTTCGCGGGCCAATAAAGCCGGATGCCGGGAATTTTAAAAAGCGCCGCGTGGGCCTGTTCCGTCCGCCGCATTTTTTTCGCTATGCTCTTTTCCAGGCCGAGCTTCATCAACTCCCGCATACCTGCGCCCAACCCGGCGATGCCGGGGAGATTGAGCGAGCCCGCCTCCAGCCGGTCGGGATACGCTTTGGGCATTTCGGCGCGGTCCGAGAACGAGCCGGTGCCGCCGCTGATAAACGGCTCCAACTCAATGCCGGCGTTGAGCAGCAACAGGCCGGTTCCGGCGGGTCCTAAAAGCCCTTTGTGGCCGGTGACGCAGAGGATGCCGATGTTCTGCCGCCGCATATCGACTATGGCGTTCCCCGCGCTTTGGGCGGCGTCCACGATGAGGGTAAGCCCCCGCTTTTTGGCCGCGCGGCCGATCTTTCCCAGCGGATAAAGAAAGCCGTCGACGTTGCCGGCGTGATTCACGATGAGCGCGCGCGTTTTTTTTGTCTGCAGCCGCGCCATCTCTTTTTCGAGCGGCGCTTTGCCATCCCACGGCAAACGCGATACGGTTACGCCCAGCCGCCGGCCGTGCAACGGGCGGACGACGGCGTTGTGCTGCCGCCCCATCACGATGGCGTGATCCCCCTTCTTGAAGAATCCGCGCAGCGCCATGTTGAGCGACCAGGTGGCGCCGGGGGTGAAAATGACACGGGAAGGATCGGGCGCGTTGAAAAAGCGCGCGGCGAGAACGCGGGTATCGTACAGCAGCCGGTCGGCCGCACGCGCCTGGGCATAGCCGCCACGGCCGGGATTCGCGCCGATACCGGCCATCGCCGCTTGCATGGCGCGCGGCACGCTCTCCGGCTTCGGCCACGAGGTGGCGGCGTTATCCAGATAAACCGGCTTCGTTTTCATCGTCATGTATCGGCGGAATGACGAAGTTCGGCAAAGGTCATCTTGTCGCGCCAGGCGTACCAGCCGCCGGTGGCGAGGTAAAAAAAGAACAGAAAGAGGTGAACGAATATCGCCACGCCAAGCGCTTTGTTGGCGTCCACCCCGTAAAGCGTGAGCGCGAAGATGACGCCGGCGTGAAACGTGCCAACCGCGCCGGGGGCCGACGGCACGGCCACACCCGCCAAGGTGAACACACAAAGCACCAGCGCCTGCTCAAATCCCCCCGGTATGCCGAAAAGCGGCAACACAAGGTACGAAGACCCTATGGCCGCCGCGTACAGCGCCGCCGTATATAGAACGGTTAGCCCGAAATGTTTTCCATTCCGCATCACCTGCAAGCCCTGGCGGAAGGAGGCAACCAACCCCTCGATCTTTTCCGCCGCGGCGGCGGGAAGCGCGCGGATAACCCGGTTCAGCCAGCGCAGGGCGAATCCCTCTTCGCTGGCAACAAGAAAGACCGCCACTCCCGCCCCCAGCGAAACCGCGCCGAAAACCGCCGCCACCCGTTCAACATTGCGCCACACCGCGGCGTCCACCGTTAGCGGCGTTGCGTAAAAAACCGCGGCCACCACCAGCATGGCGGTGGCGAAGATATCGAAAATCCGCTCCACCACGATGGTGGCGAAGATGCCGCTCTTGCTCACCCGCTCCTTTTTCGCCACAACGTAGATGCGGATCAGTTCGCCGATCCGCAGCGGAAAAATCATGTTCCCCATAAAACCGATGCAGATTGAGGAAATAAATGTTCGCATCGGCGCTTTTGTTACCGGTTCGGTGATGAGGCGGAGCCGCACGGCGCGCAGCCATATCGTAACCAAATGGGCAAGCAGGTACGGAACCAGCCAGAGCGGATTGAGCCGCATAATGGCGGCGAACGCCTGCGCGAAATCAAGCTTCGCCACCGCCCAGCCGAGAAAGGCAAGCGATATCGCCATCCCGACATAAAATGTCAGGCTGTTCTTTTTCACAAAAGCCTTTTCACGGCTTCTTTGGCCGCAAGGCAATCCTTTGCTATCTGCGACATCAAATCTTCCGCCGATCCGAATTTTTCTATACCGCGCAGCCGTTTGACGAACGCCACCTCAAGAATCTCCCCATGCACATCCTGCTTGAACCCGAAAAGATGCGTCTCGATGGAGAGCGCGTCGATGCCGAACGTGGGAATGCCCCCGATGTGCGTGGCGCCGCCGTACTTTTTCCCCCGCCATTCCGTGATGGTGGCGTAAACCCCCGGCGCCGGAACCGTCTCTTCGGTGTCGTCCAGATTGCAGGTGGGAAAGCCGATCCGCCGCCCGCGTCCCGCGCCCGATACCACCGTGCCGGTGATGCCGTGGAAGCGCCCCAACAATTCGGCGGCCTCTTCCACTTTCCCTTCTTCCAGCAGTTGGCGGATGCGGGTGCTGCCGATCCGGTCGCCGAGGCCGCTCACCTGCCCGACTTCGTGGACGCCGAAACCGTGCCGCCGCCCCTCCTTCGCCAAAAACTCCGCGTTGCCGGCGCGGCCGCTGCCGAAATGGAAATCGTGCCCCACATATAAATCCCGCACGTTGAGCGGCAGCAGCGTGTCGGCGATGAAATCGCGCGGATCCATTTTCGCCAACTGAAGCGTGAACTCCATCGCCAGCACGGCGTCAAGCCCCAACTCGTCCAGCAATGCTATCTTTTTTTCCAGCCGGGTAAGCGCCGTCTGGTTTTTCGCGGGATAGAGCACCGCCGAAGGGTGCGGATCGAACGTTATCAGCAACGAGCCGCAGGGAGTGCCCCGCTTTTTAGTTATAACGTGGGCGAGGATTTCCCGGTGTCCGTTGTGAACGCCGTCGAAGTTCCCGATGGTGGCCGTATAGCAAGGGAACGCCCCCTTCAGTTCCGCCACCGTTTTCGCCACTTTTATCTTCATGCTGTTGGAGCCTATCTTACCCTTTATAACCCCGCGCGGAAACAGCCGGCTATAGCGAAACCGACAGCGTTTTTTCGCGCAGAACCAACACCTTGCCGGGAGCGGCCCCTTTCGGCTTTTTCAAATATTTAACGTGGGTGTAAACCACCGTCCCCTTGCCGTCTTTCGCGCGGGATGAAAATTTCACCGCCAGCCGCGCCGCCTCCTCGATGGTTCCCCGCGGAATATCCCCCCCCTTCTTCATGCGCACCAAAACGTGGCTGCCGGGAAAATCGCGTATGTGGAACCAGAGATCGTTCCCCTTCCCCATCTTCACCAGTTCGTCGTTCTGCCGGTCGTTCCGCCCCACAAACATATCGTAGCCGTCGGCGCTGATGAACTTGCGGAAAGTGGACCCCTCGCTGTCTTTCGGGGCCGGCTTTTCCTTCTTCGGTTTTTTGGCGGAGGGCACGCCAAGCTCTTCCACCGCTTTGGCCGACCGCGCGGCCGCAATCTTCTCCTCCAGAAACGCCTGCCGGCCGCGCGCCGTGGTCAGGGTTTTTTCCAGCTTCGCCATGCCGGTGACGTACTTCTTGTATTTCCTGTAGAGCGCTTCCACGTTCTCCTTCGGCGAAAGCTCCGGCGACAGCGGGATTGTCACCGCCTCGCCGGTTGCCGGATCGGTGAGCATGATTTCCGAAAGTCCGCGCTTGAGTTCGTGATAATAGGTGCGGCAGAGGCCGCCGTATTCTTTGTACGCCGCAAACCCTTGCAGCTTCACGCGGTCGCGCTCCAGGCCGGCAATGAGATTTCTGATTTTTTTCAGTTCGGCGTTCGCGGCGGCAATGATGACGTGCCGCTCCTGCTCCAGCCGGGCAGCCTCTCCCTTGTCGGCGTAGCGCGCTTCGATGGCGGCGCAGAGCGAACCCTTAACATGCACCGGTTCCTCGTCAAAACCGGCGGGCGCTGGCGGCGAAAATACCCCGCCGGGACGCGGCGCATCGGCAAACCCGGCGCTCCCCAAAATCGTGCCGTCCCCTTCGCACAATAAAAACCCGCTCTGCCCGAATAGCCGCACCCAAACCTGCTTCTGCCCGATGAGAAGCGCGAAAAGCCGCTCCCCTTTTTCTTTGGCGAATCCAAAAAACCTCTCGCCGGAGAGGTGCTTGCGGAGTTGCTGGGCGAACGGCGCGGGGGTTTCGTCCATCTTTTCGCGGACGCTGGTGAGATATATCCGCCCCAACCCCGGCGCGGCGCAAATAAAGAGCCGCCGCTTCGATTCATGGAAGGAGAAGACCAGCAACGCATCGTCCGGCTGGTATATTTTTTTCACGTGCCAGCCGTGCGCCTCGCCAAGAATCTCCCCCAAGAGTCCCGTCAGCTCCGCACTGCTCACCGTCATGCGCCCTATCCTACCCTATAACGAAGAGATGAATTGAATACAGGAATGCCTGAAAAACAAACGGCGGTGGTCAGTGGAGGGGGCGGGCGAGCTTGGTCATATCCCACATCGGCAGGAAGATGGAGAGCGCGACAAACAACACGATGCCGCCGAGCAACACAATCAGCACAGGCTCAATCAGCGAGGAGAGCAACCGTATCTTACGTTCCGCCTCGCGGTCGAAATAATCGGCCACCTTAATCAGCATTTCGTCCAGTGCGCCGGAGCCTTCCCCCGCCGCTATCATCCGCACCGCAATCGGGGGCACGATGCGGTGCCGCCCAAGCGGAGCCGCCAGCCCGCCCCCTTCGCGGACGCTTGCCGCCACCTCGTCAAATATTTTCATCAGAAAGACGTTCCCCGCCGTCCGCCCCGCCACCTCGATGGCCTGCAACGCGGGAATGCCGGAGCGGATGAGGTTCGCCAATGCCTGACAGAACTGCCCCATTGTCAGCTTCAGGAAAATGTCTCCAAAAACGGGAGCGCGCAACACAAAGCCGTGCCAGCGGTAACGGCCTTCTTGCGTGCCGGTATACCATCTGAAAGCAAGCGCGGCGGCGGCAACCAGAATCGCCCCCGTCAGCCAGTAGTGTTGAAAGCCGTGACTGACGGCAATAAGAATGCGTGTGGGGAGGGGCAGCGCCAGTTTTCCCTTCTCGAAAAACTCGGTAAAGCGGGGAACCACGAAGATCATCAAGACCGTCACAGCGATGAACAGCGCGCCCGCGACGATTTTTGGATAGCGCATCACTTCCGCGATCCGTTTTTCGGCGGCGTCCCGCCGCTCCAGCAATTGCGTGAGCCGGTTGAGCGATTCGTCCAGTGTGCCGGAGAGTTCGCCGGCCATCACCATGTTCACGCAGGTTTCCGAAAAAATGGCCGGGTGCCGCGCCAACGCCTCGTGCAGCGCGGCGCCATCCGTAACCGATTTGCGCACAGCTTCCAGCGCCCGCCGGAACGCGCCGCCATCGGCCTGTTCAATGAGGCCGGAAAGGCAATCCACCAGCGGGATGCCGGCGCGGAAAAGCGTGCCAAGCTGGCTGGTAAAAAGTACCAGTTCCTCCGGCTTCACTTTATCGAACCGCCGCCGCAACGCATCGGAAGCCACAAATCCCCCATCCCGCATCTCTTCGATGGCGGACGGAACAAGCCCCTGCCCAATGAGCAGCCGCGCGGCGGCGGGTTTGCTGTCGGCGTCGATACCGCCGCTATGCGGCGCGCCGCCGTGGCCGCGCGCTTTATAGGCGAAGCGGGGCATCAGCAATCCGCCGTGACACGGTTCACTTCCGCGGCGGTGGTAATCCCCCGCTTCGTCTTTTCCACGCCGTCCCGCCGCATGGTCTCCATGCCGAGATGTTGCACGGCGTATTCCCGCAGCGCCGACGCGGATGCGCGGCCGTTCACCAGCGCGCGGGCCGGTTCGTCCAGCACAAGCGCTTCGAATATCCCGATCCGCCCGGCATAGCCGCTCTTGCGGCATTCCATGCAGCCCGCTCCCGCGCAGCCGGAACAGACGCGCCGCACCAGCCGCTGGGCGATGGCCCCCGCCAGCGCGGAAGAGATCATGTACGGCTCGATGCCGATGTCTACGAGGCGCACCACCGCGCCGGGAGCGTCGTTGGCATGCAGGGTTGAGAGGACGAGGTGGCCGGTCATCGCCGCCTGCATGGCGATCTCGGCGGTCTCGCGGTCGCGGATTTCGCCGACCATGATCACGTCGGGATCCTGCCGCAGAATGGAGCGCATGGAAGAGGCGAAGGTAAGCCCCGCCTTCGGATTCACCTGCGCCTGGCGGACGCCGGGAACGCGGTACTCCACCGGGTCTTCAATGGTTATGATGTGGCGTTCGACGGTATTGAGGCGGTTGAGCGCGGCGTAGAGCGTGGTGGTCTTGCCGCTACCGGTGGGGCCGGTGACCACGATGATGCCGAACGGCGCGCGGAACATGCCGAGCGCCCGCTCAAGCGTTGCGCCGCGCAGACCGGTATCCTCCAGCTTCGTCAGCGCGGCGTCCTTCCGCAGTATCCGCATCACCACGTTTTCGCCGTGGATGGTGGGGAAAGCGCTCACGCGGCATTCGATCTCGCGCCCCTCGTGCTCCATCTGAAAGCGGCCGTCCTGCGGCAGGCGCGATTCGGCGATATCCATCCGCCCCAAAACCTTCGCGCGGCTGATGAGCGCCGCCTGCAGCGCCTTCGGCACCGGAGCGTTGGCGAAAAGCACGCCGTCGATGCGCGTGCGTATCTTCACATCCTCCTCGTCCGGCTCGATGTGGATGTCGCTGGCGCGGTCCCGCGCCGCCTGCCGGACGATGGTCTCCAGCAATTTCGCCACCGGCGCGGCCTCCCGCGGAACCGCCGACAAATACGGAACGGCGGCCTCTTCGCGCACTTCTTCGGCGCCTTGCACGCTGCGAAGCGCCTCGCGGATGGAACTGGTGACGCCGTAATGCCGCGTGATGGCGGCGGCAATCTGCCCTTCACGCGCGATGGAGACCTTCACTTCCGCCTCCAGCTTTATCGCTATCTCGTCTATGGCGAAGATGTTGAGCGGGTCGGCCATCGCGATATGCACGTGATTGCCCGCGCGGCCAAGCGGCAGCAACGCGTATTTGCGGGCGGTCGCCTCCGGTATTTTTTTGAGGATATCGAAATCCGGCTCCAACGCGTCGAGATCGACCAGATCGATGCGGAGCTGGCGCGCGAGCGTTTGCAGAATCGCCTCTTCGGTGAGCAACTCCAGGTCTATGATCGCTTCGCCCAGTTTTTTGCGGGTGTGCCGCTGCCGTTCCAGCGCCGCCTTGAGCTGCGCGGCGGAAAGCGCCCCCGCCTCGACCAGCAGGTCGCCCAGCTTGCGCTTCTCCCGTACAGCCATATCCCGCGCCCTCCCCCGGCACACCACCTGTTGCGGCGGCTAAATATGCAACTATTTAGTGAAGCCCAATATACAGCGAAATAGCCAGCGGGGCAACGGCGGGTTTAGGGGAGTTTTTTCACGCACTCGAACATCTTCACCACGTCGAGGTAGACATTGAACTCGCGCTCGATGATGAATCCCGCCCGTTGGACGGTCTCGCCCGTCCGGCGGTTCATATCCGGACCGAAATAGCCGGAGAAGGGGGTCATCACATCCATGAAAAACCCCAACAGCGGATTGCCGGCCCGCACGTGCTCGAACATCAGCAGCCGCCCGCCGGGCTTGAGCACCCGGTGCAGCTCGCGCAACCCCAGCAACGGGTCGGGGATGGAGCAGAAGGTGCAGGCGGTAACGGCGCTGTCGAACGACGCATCGCGGAACGGAAGCCGCTGCATATCCCCCCGCGCCAGCCTCAACGCGCCGCGATATTCCTCCGCGCGCGGCTTTGCGTACGCAAGCATCACAGGCGAAAAATCAACGGCGGTGACATGCAGCCCTTCGGGGAGATGCTGGAAATCAAGCCCGGTTCCGGCGGCGGCCAGCAGCGTTTGTCCCCGCGCCTTGCCGAACAGTTCGCGCTTAAGGTGGCCGTAGCGGCGCTCCACCCCCTCCCCCACCGATTCCAGGCCGGCGGCGGCCCGGTTCCACTTGGCGATATGCCGCTTAATCACGGCGCACCTCGCCCCGCAAGCGGCGGTCGTACCGGTGAAAAATGAATTGCAGGAGGAGTCCGAGCAAAAGGCCGAACGCGACGGCGCGCAACGGGCTGTGTCCCATCACGCGGGCCATGCCGCCAATCATGCCGCCCCACATCCCGCCGAACATGCCGGGAAACATCAGGGTGAAGCCGCCCAGCACCGGCGCGGCGAAATTCAACACCAGCGCGAATACCGCCATGCCGAGAGCCATGCCGGCCAGCATGGCGAAAAACATCCCCCACCCGGGCGGCACGGCAAGCCCCGCCAGCGCCCCACCCCCGCCGCAAGCCGCGGCGGCGGCGTAATCGAGCAAAAGATAGCGCAATGATCCGTCCGTCGTGTGCATCGTTTCCACCCCAATATCATGTTACGGGATTCCGCGGCACGAAGCGGCAAAAGAGATGGCTACGCCTTGGGCTTTTCCCGTTCCTTCTCTTTCTCTTTGATTTCCGGCTTGTCTTTTTCCGGCCTGGCGGCGCGGCGGCGCGACGCGTCCTTGATGATGAACGATTCGTCGATCGGATAAAAGAAATCGGCGGTCTCCTGCAGCGTGGCGGAAGTGGTTTCGGGATAGCTCCAGACCTCGGTCTTGCACCCGCGCGATTTCACATACCACAGCAGCGGCATGTAGTCCTTGTCCCCCCCCACGATCACGATGACGTCCATCTTGTCGGCCAGCGTCACGGCATCAATGGTCAGGAACGAGTCGGCGTTTTTCAGCGGACGCTTTATTTCTCCCCCCTGGTCGTACCAGAATTTTTTAAAGTCCTCGCTGATTTCCTTGTGCACCGGCTTGTAATAGATAATCCGGATAACCCGGCGGCCGCTGCTAATGGACTGAATCAGCTTCTTGTAATCGGTGCGCCCCTTATACACGTTGAGGCCGGACATCTCGACGTTTTCCGCGTCGACGAATATCCCAACCGTCTGGTGCTCAAGAATCTTGCGGTCATAGTGCCTGATGGCGGTTTTCTTGTGTTCCATAGTTGAGGGAATCTTAGCACGCCCCAACAGAGCGGCGTAAAAAAAAGGAAAAGGGAAATTTGGCGACATTTTGTGTAGCTTGGCACGAGGACGGGAAACAGCGGGCTACGGCACATCTCAATGATTTACTTACACTTACAGGCAACGATAAAAACGGCATCGCTCTTGCTTTTCCAAAATATTGCTTACCCCCGGAAGAAACGGCTGGAGATATGGGGCGGGCCAGACGGATGCGTGTTACGCCTTCATTAAAAGCGCATTCGTTGACGCCGTGATGTCCAGGAACCCTGGTTACCCCCAATGCTCCCAGGGCATCACGCCCCTTACCTCCAGCCGCAGCCCCCCAAAGGGGCTTACACCTTGCGATAGCCTCCGGAGCCATTCTTCACCAGCTTGGTGAAGCCTTTTTCCTTCAGGTTGCTGTCGGCAAAGATGTTGGCCTTGCCGGTGAAGGTGGAAAGAATCCGCTCAACCGGCGCGCCGCAGACGGGGCACTCGGTCAGCGCGCCATCCTTGATGGCGGCGAACGCCTCGAAGGGGTCTTTGCAGCCTCCCGGCTTCTGTTTGTGTCTGTATTCGTAAATGGGCATGATCCGTCACCTCAAAAGCAATTGTAACTTTTTTTTTATGGGTATCAAGTTTTATCCGCTCATGCCGATAAATTATACGGAAAGCTCCACGGATAGGAGTATAGGAGAACATTGTGCAGATAAATGTACCGAAATTCGGCACGGGGGTCCCGGCGATATTCAACGGCAGTCCGATAAAGGTGCCGCCCGCCTCCGGCAAGCTGCGAATGGCGGGCGGAAACATCGCCCAAGCCGGCGGCGAAATCAGAAAGAACGTTCAGCAGGGCAACCAAACGCTTGCAAGATTCGCCAAATCACCCAAAGGCAGCATAAATATCAAGGCCTGATCGACCCCACTCGCCGGGCCTTGACTAGTGTTGGGCCGCTTTATGCGGCCCAACCAATTTTTTCCCCCGCATCCCCATATCCCGCCTTATATCCCGCCCGGCGTTTGCCGATAACGTTTGCATGGGCAGACACTGTTCGATGAAAAACCGGCGGATGCTGGCCGAGGCCTTCAAGAGCCTCGACCGGGATATGGACGATCTGCGCCGGATGGCCGCGGAGGTTTTTCCGACGCATCGCCCCTCCCCTTTGGGATGGCTGCTCGATCTGTTGCGCTCCCCGTTCCGCCAGTAATCCGCATCGCATCGTTACGGAATAACCGGCTTTAAGCTTTTTTCGCGTCCGCCTTCCTGCAATTCTTTCAAAAACGCCGGGGGGCGACAAACCTTGCACCTCCGCCAAAACTTTCACATACGCCTAGAGTGCCAATACCCCCAAATCGGCCAACCGCGCTTGATTCCCGCGTGGAGAACGGGGGTGAAAGAATGAAGTCCTCTTACCGTTTTCTGGTAGTGGGTCAGTTTGAAATTAACTTGGCAACAGACTAGTCCCCTCCTTTGCAAGGAGGGGATACAGGGGAGGTTTTTAACCCCTCCTGCACCTCCCCTTGCAATGCAAGGGGAGGAAAAAAACAGGATAATTCAAACTGACCCACTACCCGTTTTCTTTTAATTTGACCAAGCCATAATATTGTATACAATGGTAGTATACATAAAATGGATGTGCTGGAACATGCGGATGGTTTTGAGCGGGACGCCGGCAACAGCGCCAAAAGCTGGGGTAAGCATAAAGTTTCACAGCTTGAATGTGAGGAAGTATTTTTTAACGATCCGCTGGCCATCATGGAGGATGAAAAACATTCTTCCGGGGAGAAGCGGTGCGGCGCGCTTGGAAAGACCGGAATGGGCAGAAAGCTTTTTGTGGTTTTCACCATCCGGAACCGTAAAATCCGGGTTATATCGGCACGGGACATGAGCCGCAAGGAAAGGGCCGTTTATGAAGAAGCTGAAAGAAATTCCAAAATTTAAAAGCGAAGCGGAAGAGCGAAAGTTCTGGCAAAAGCATGACTCCACCGATTATCTCGACTGGAGCAAGGCGAAAAGGATTACTTTTCCGAACTTAAAGCCCTCAACCAAGGCCATTTCCATCAGACTGCCCGAATCACTCTTGGTGCGCATAAAAGTTCTCGCCAACAAAAGGGACATCCCTTATCAATCGCTTATTAAGAACGTACTTTCCGAGGAATTTGAGCATCGCCCCAAAACGGGCAAATAAGCCGATACGCCGTGCCTGCCCCCAACATTGCAAAGCCACGCGGAGTTTAGCAATTCTCCGCGCTGGCGCACAAGGCGTTCAGCACTTCGGCTTGACGGATGCGGACGGAAATGCCCCGCTTCCCTAACCCCTGCCTTCAAGAAATGTTTTGCAGGCAGCCACAAACCCGGTTGCGAAAGAAAGGGATATTTGAGCATCCTCCACCGTGTCATTCGGTTTGGCCCAGTAGTCGCTTTTGATGCGGCGGTTAAACAACCTCACTCCCGTGCTTTGGAAAGCATTATATGCGAGGCGTTAACCAATTCTTCGGCGCGTTCCAAGTGTACCGCCGATTCGTCCTTCACGCGGGGATGCCTTCCGCCGCGATATTGCGAAGAACGGCGAAGGGCCTTTCCCGCAACTCCTGTTCGGAAATAAACACGGTCAAAATAAGGCAATCTTCGCGCAGGCAAATATCCGAAACAATATCGCCCGTCCTATCTATTTCCCCCCCGCTCTTCACCTCTCCCGCCAGCACCACCGCCACGTCGATATCACTCTCGTCCCGCGCGTCGCCGCGCGCATAGGAGCCGTACAGGTACACCCCTTTAAGGCGGTCGCCATAGATAACGTCAAGATGACCGTGAAGCTCACGGACAATCCGCAATACTTCATCCTTGCTCATTTTTCGCATATTTCTTTCCTCGGGTAGATGATACCACGCCTCGCAATTGCCAACATTATCGGAATTCTGGCAGGGGGATGGGGAGGCGGCCAAATGCTACAAAGCAAGACCCGACCCCGTTCCCGGTTTGAGAGATACCAGATGATAACCTCTCCCTTGGCGGTTGACGCGCCAAGCGGCAAAAAAAAGAAGAAAGCGAAACCGTAATTATTGATGTCTCTAGAATAATGTCCTACCGGGAAATCCTAAAAAAATGTCATGCCCGTGCAGACGGGCATCCAGAGCCTGGATTCCCGCCTTCGCGGGAATGACAATTCGTTTAGCGCGGACATTGACCATGCAGGCATCAATAATTGAAAAATGCGATAAAGCCGCTTACGCCGCCGCGAAAAAACCCAAATAGCATCGCCACTTTTCCCCATAGGGTAGCGGAGTGCGGGGGGCGTGATATCTAAACTTTGAGCAGTTCAGAGAGAATCAAAGCAATATGCTTCTTAATCGAAATGGCCTCTTCGCGGCTGGAAACACCATGTGTGGACGCAGAGGAGCGATTATAGACTGATCGGACGAAAGCACCGGTTTTTTCCTCGATTAAATCTACGTTCGACTTAGTCGTGTCAATCACCGCCGAGCCAGCTTGGCGGCTTTTTAGAATGAACACAACTTTTTGTTTCATAGTTGGCCCTTTCTGGTCTGGTTCAAGTTTGAAGCCAGACTGCTTCTTTATGTCTGCATCGGGAGCCAAGTGATCAAGAGTTTCTCTAAGGGCTTCGCGGAATTCTGCTACAGGTCCTCGCCAAGACTGCCGCTTTCGGTCTTCCAAATCATGCAATCCTTGCTCATACGATTTGCATGCACTAGAAAGTAGGTCACGAAGTGTATTTATTATGGCTACGTCCTGTGCGGACAAAGCAGCCTGCCCGCCACCAGATGCATTAGAATCTGGAAGCAAACATTTAAGCTCTATATTATCCAATCCTTTTTTGGCCGTCCTTAACTCCGCGAGATACTTGGTTTTTGATGTTCTTGCATTGCAGCAAGAAAGAAGCTTTTGCATGCTGGTATCTAGGGGCTGGAGATGGCCTTCTTCTTGGCATTGCTGTAATAACGCTGGGCGATGTTGGTTGAAATATACTTTTACCACATCTCGCGTTTGCTTGCGAAGACCTTGTCGATCGACTACGGCAGTCCTCGTTCTTGTAAATTCCTTAACTAAAGTATCAATATCCCGGCGCAACGATGAAATGGTATCATTGCTTGGCGTAGCGGCCTTCACAAGCGCCTTCTATCTCTTGCTCGGTTTTTTCTTGGCCCTACTCTTTGACTTACCTTCAGAAGTGGACTTCGGCAGGGAGTGGGCAACTAGGTTGTGGCCGACCGCGTTTAATTTGAATTGACCCTCACCGGAAGAGTCGAAGTAACCTGCGTTCTTCGCATTCAAAAGAGTCTGCCCAGAATGTTTAGGAAGTTTAAATCCCGCTTGCACAAAATACTTTTCCACGTCTTGAGAAGTGACAATTTCCTTCCTTTCAGCGTCAGACGCAAGTTCTTTTAGGTAATAGGCCATTACTGTGGCCATCTCGATAGCTGTCTTGGGCTGTTTCTCGTCTTTTAACGCGCGGATATCCTTTTGAGTTGTAGATGGCTGAGAATGTCCAGACATTGGGGCGACAATACGTTCTGTTCCGGGTTTCGGCGGTATATTCGTATGCACCGATTGATCTGGTGTGATCTGAAAGTAAGCATACACGCTGGCAAACACCTTCTTTCTGGCTGACTCCTCAAGAGCTTCAAGGATATCCACAATTGATTTTATCGCATTGCTAGGGGTGGTTTGCTGTCCTTTGTCTGCCATCTGAAACGCCTCCTTATCCGAAGATTACGGATTTATGGGGATACGTTACTTGATTCATCTTTTATAGATGAGGTTTACTTCCATCCCCATACTGACCAATTATATATGAAGCTATGTAAAATTGTCATACTCTTCTCCATGCTCTCCCCCATCGGAGGAGTTACTAATCTATTCATAAGTAAGGCGACATTGTGATATACTGCCGTTCATGGAAACGAAAGACGGCAGAGGGTTAAGTCATGGGACACTGGAGGAGATTCGGGTACGGGCTGTGTGGCAGGTAGTAGAGGGTGGCGCGAGC
>JACRGQ010000063.1 GCA_016217735.1 Nitrospinota bacterium | reverse complement strand
CTCGCGCCACCCTCTACTACCTGCCACACAGCCCGTACCCGAATCTCCTCCAGTGTCCCATGACTTAACCCTCTGCCGTCTTTCGTTTCCATGAACGGCAGTATATCACAATGTCGCCTTACTTATGAATAGATTAGTAAACTTGTTTTTGATTTTGGTGGCGTCCTCGGCGCGTTCTTTTTCCATCCGCAGCGCGGCGGTCCGTTCCTCCACTTTTACTTCCAGTTGCTCCTTCGCCTCCACCAGTATCCGGTGAACCCGCATTTCGTTTTCCAGGGCGCGTGCCTGCGCCTCCTCCTTTTCCCGCCGGATGGCGCTTGTTTTGTCCTTGATGGCTTCCGAAATGGCTATCGACATGAGAATCGCCTCGGCGCAGACGCCGGCGTCCATCGCGTGGCTGGTAAGCGCCGAAAACGGCAACACCCCTAGATGAACCAGGCCGTACACCACGATACCAACAATGCTTGATGCCCACGCAAGAAGGAAAAAACGCGCGGCGCGCAAGCCGCCTTTCAACGCCATGATGCCGGCCGCCGCCAGCAACGGCGGGTAGACCAGCGCGGTGCAAACAATAATCACGTGAAGTTGCGTATAGTTCGGCCACACCAGCGACAAAAAGGTAAGGACGCCGCACGCCCAGAGGTAGCCAACCATAAGACGGTCGACGCGGGGGGCCGTCACCCGCGAATTGAGAAACACCCGCGTAAAAATAATCCCGCTTGATTCGACATACATCACGGCGAAAAGAATCGAATGCTTGGACCACCAAAGCCAATCCGGCCAGAAATAGGTGTGGGCAAAACCGTTGAAGACCAGGTTCTCAAATATCCAACTGGAAAGATAAACGACGTAGACGATGCTGCTTTTTTCCTTCAGGGAAACAAACATGAACAGGTTGTAGCAAAGCACGGCGAACAAGACGCCGAAATTGAGGCCGTATAACAGCCATTCGGTCTTCTGGCGTTCGTGAAAATCGTTCTCCTCCCAAAGGGTGAAGGGCGCCATAAAGGTGGTATCCGTCTTGACACGCGCGTAAAGCGCCGTTTCGCCCGGCCCGGCACGGAATGGAAAGACCAAGCCCTGGCTGACAATCCCGCTTTTTTCGGGAACCTCCATCAAGCCCGCCTTCCGCTCCACAAAACCCCCATCCGGCCGGGAAACATAGAGCGACACATGATCAAGGTGGGTGAAATCCGTTCCAAAAATCATATCGAAAGGCGCGGCGGCGGGATTATCGACCGTTACCTTGAACCAGATGGCGGAAGCGGTGAAACCAAAATAGAGGTCGTCCATCCCGCCGGGCTGGAAACGGGACTGAAACGCGGGGGAGGAAACATCGGCGATAGTCAATGCCCCGCCGGGGTCTTCAAAAATATCGACCTGCCGCGCCAGTTTATAGGAAGAAGCCTTCCCGTCCAGCACAACCGGCGATGCCTCCACGGCCATCGCCGGAATCCAAAAAAGAAACGCGAGGAGCGCCGCGGTGTGGAAACAAATTGCACCCTTGCCCCGTTTTTCCAACCCCCAGCCCTTTCCGCTTTTACGCACAACACCGCGCCGCACCTGCCCGCTTGGCAGGTGTCAATCCAATCCCCCCCCGGATGAAAGCGCTTGTTACCGAATATTACGGTATTTTGACATCATCCTTATCGAAACAGAAGGCCAAAGTTTATGCTCTGTTGCCGCGCCGTTTTTACGCGGCGCATAATACCTGAGTATATTTATAGGCTTTATGTGAATCATCCACCTATTTATTTTGACGTACTTGCCAAGATGTTTTGCATGTAATTGTTTTATATGATATTTTAATAGAAATTCCCCCGCGTTTTTTCTCAACAATAATAGTTGACAGAGGCACTAGGGTTTACGTAGAATGGTGGTTAGTTAATAAACGCACCTTATGTTGATATAAGGAAAATTTATGGGTGACATCGTGACCAAAAAGAAAAAACTGAAAATATCGGTCGACCATAACCTCGAAGAGCGGACGATCAAGCGGATCGAGGTGAACGCGGAAGTGTCCGGCAAAAAGCCGGTGGGCAAAATCAACTTCGCCGAACTGCGGGCGGGCGGCTTCATCAAACAGCGCCAGAAGGACAAGTTCACGGTCCGCCTCAAATGCCCCGGCGGCAGCATGACCCTTGACCGGCTGAAGACCATCGTGGAGGCGGTCGAGAAGTTCGGCAAAGGCCAGTTGCACCTTTCCACGCGCCAGTCGATGGAGATCCTGCATGTGGATTACCACAACTTCGGGCCGCTGGTGGAAATGCTGAAGGAATCCGGCCAGGACGTGGCATCCTGTGGCCCGCGCGTGCGCGTGCCGAATGCCTGCGGCGGCTGCGAATACAATCCCAACGGCATCACCGATACGCAAAAGATGGCCGAAACGGTGAACGAGAAGTTCTTCGGCATGCGGACGAACCACAAGTTCAAGATGTCGTTCTCGGGCTGCCCGCACGACTGCATACACGCCGCCAGCGCCGACCTGGGCCTGATCGGCGGGGTGTGGCCGGTGTGGGATGAAGCCAGCTGCACCGGTTGCACCATCTGCGCCTCGGCCTGCACCGAGGGGGCGATAGAATCGCACCCCGATACCGGCAAGCCGATATTTTACGCGGATAAGTGCCTGTACTGCGATGACTGCGTACGGGCCTGCCCCACCAACTCGTGGACGGCCGGCAAGACCGGCCACAGCCTGCGGGTGGGCGGCCACCACGGGCGGCACCCGGTGAACAGCACCATTGCGGCGCGCTTCCTCACCGACGAAGAGGCGGAAGCCGCGATCGCCGCCACCATCGCCTGGTACCAGAAGGCGGGCGAAGGAAAAGGGCGCATCCGGCTGGGCAACCTGCTGATGGAGGAAGGCCAGCTGGAAAGCTACGTGGAAGCGTTGAAAGCCGCCATCGGCCCGGAAAAGCTGGAGAAGAACATTGAACGCCCCCAGAAGATAACCATCAGGAGATGAGCATGGCGGAAATTGCGGCGGACAAATTCATAGATATCGCCAACGAGGTATGCCCGATGTCGTTCGTGCTTACCAAGCTGGCGCTGGATGAAATGGAGGACGGACAGGTGCTGGAACTTATCTGTCAGGCCGGCGACCCGGTGCGCAACATCTCCATCCAGCTGAAGGATGAAGGGCATTTGATCGTCAGCGTGAAAAAAGAGGCGGATGGGAACTTCCGCCTGAAAATAAAAAAGAACGGTTAACAACGTCGCAGGAAGGGAAAAAGGACAATGAGCAAGGCAACCGAGAACCTCAAAGAACTGGTCGAAACGCTGCACTTCGGGGAAAAAGTGGCGCGCGCGGAACATCTTCTGCGCAGCTACTATGACCTCTACGGCGATCAGGCCGTGGTGGCCAACTCGCTGGGCAAGGACAGCATGGTGGTGTGGGACATGGCGCTGCGGGTGAACCCGAACGCCAAGGGATTCATCGTCACCACGCCGTTCAAGCCGCAGCAGACCAAGGACTACATGGCCGCCCTGATGAAAAAACATCCGGACAATTTAAGGCTGTTCCAGTCCGACCGCGCCCCGGACGAGCTTTATAAGACGGATCCCGACCAGTGCTGCGACGTTTACAAGGTCGAGCCGGTCCGCCGCGCCGTGGAAGAGATGAAGGTCAAGTGCTGGATCACCGGCCTGCGCTGCACCGAGGGGCGTACCCGCACCGACTATCTGGAAGTGGAAGAGCGCGACAAGGGGCTGATCAAGCTGAACCCGATACTCCTTTTCAAGGAGCGGGAGATCTGGCAGTACCTGGCGGTCTACGCCGTGCCGGCGAACGAGCTATACAAGCACGGATTCCGCTCGCTCGGCTGCTCGCCCTGCACCAGCATCACCGCCGACGATAACGAGCGGGCCGGTCGCTGGATTGGCACCTCGAAGTGCGGCGGCGAATGCGGCATCCACACCAGGCCACTGAAGGCGGTGGCGGGTACCGAAGCTTAACTAAATGCCAACCGGATTCCCCCGCTCGCAAGGCGGGGGAATCTATTTTTTTAATTATTAAGGACATGGACAGCCAATGGAAGCCGTTCTCGGGTTCTTTATAGCCTTCGCCATCGCCATCACCGGCGTGGGGGCCGGCACCATCACCGCGCCGGTGCTGATGCTTTTCCTTGGCGTGGAACCCGCCATCGCCGTCGGAACGGCGCTCGTCTTCTCCTTTATCGTGAAAATCCCCGCCGGGATATCGTATTACGCCAAAAGAAAGGCCGATATTCCCACACTGCTGATGATGGCGGCCGGCGGTGTGCCGGGGGTCATCGTGGGTACCTTCCTGCTCGGCCATCTGGCCCAGAACAAGGAGCTTAAAACGATCATCCTCACCATCGTCGGCGCGATCGTCCTTCTGTCCGCCATCATGAACATCACGCTGATGGTGAAACGGGTTGATCTTTCCAGCCATCACAAAACCCTCAAACCGCTTATCCCGCTCTTCACCTTTTTCATCGGGATGGAAGTCGGCTTCAGTTCCGCTGGCGCGGGGGCGCTCGGCACCCTTCTGCTGCTCTATACCACCAACCTCTTCGCCTGCACCGTTATCGGCACCGACATACTTTTCGGGCTGGTTCTTTCAGCGGTGGGGGGCGGACTCCACTTGGGCATGGGGAGCGTCGATCACATGCTGACGCTGAAACTGGCGGCGGGAGGAATATTCGGGGCCTTGGCGGGAGTTCATTTCGCCTCGATGATCCCCACGCGCCCCTTGCGCTTCGCGCTGCTGGCGTGGCTCATCTTCATCGGCTCGCAGCTCCTCTACCGCGGCATCACCGGCTGACAGCCGGGAAGCGGGCGGCAAGTTCCGCCCGCGCGGCGGCGGCCTTATCGGCATCGGCAAATTGCGTGTAACCGCGCTCCAACATTATCAGTGCGCTGCGGTAGCGGGCCGCATTGGTCAGCTTTGGCCCCTCTTGCGAAAGCTGGCGCGTACGCTCAAAGTGCGGAATCGCGGCGGCCCATTCGTTCCGGTATGCGTGGAACATCCCCACCTCAAAGCGCGTCTTCGCATTCTCCGGGTCAAGCTCCAGCGCCTTTTCATAGGCGCGCAGCGCTTCCTCCCCCTGGCCGGCGGAGCGGTAATAGGCGGCAATACCGCTCCACGCCACGGGATTGCCGCCGTCAAACATGAGCCATTTTTTTGATACGCGCACCGCATCATCAAAATGCCCGATCCCCGCATACGAAGCGGTGCGCGACTGGACAAACCGCATCAGCGCCGGTTTCAGCAATACCAGCAGCAACGGCACAAGCAGCAACGTGATGGCAAGCCGCGCCACAAAGCCGGGCCCTTCCCGGCGCGCGTGGTTATGGCCGCTTGCTTCCCCGCTCATGCGAGCAGCATAAACGCAAGACCCGTCACAATAAGCAGGTTGCCCGCCACAATATTCATATACGCCTCCGCCCGCCTGATATTAAGCTGCTCGCGGCGGAGCATCCCGGTGGATAAGCCCGCCACGATGAGCGGCATGCTTTGCCCCGCCGCATAGCTGGCAAAAAGCAGCGCCGACTGAAATACCGCGCCGTTAAGGAACGAAAGGCCGGCGATGCCGACCAGCGCCGCGCCGCAACAGGGACACGAAGGAAGCTCCAGCACGGCGAAAGCCATGCCGAAGACAAAGGCCGATGGAACGTTGTTTATCCGCGCGGTAATGGCACCGCAACGATCCCGCAACCAGGAAGCGCGGGAAGGAATCAATCCCGCGAACAGGGCGCCCGCGCCAATCAGCAGAATTCCCCATACCCAGTAAATCGGGCGGCTGGCCTGCTCCGCACTCCGCGCCAACCCGCTTATGCTGCTGAATGCTATCCCCAGCAGGGTAAAGCTGATGATGAGCCCCAGCGAAAAGGCCAGTGTGTGGATCAATGCGCGTTTTTGGGATCCGGCGGAAGCCGCCGAATAGCCAAACGCCACCGGCAGCCGCAAAATGGTGCATGAGGCGAGCGAGGCCCCCGCACCGGTGGCGAATGACAGCGGCAGAAGCTGGAGCAGCGTCCCCCCCGCCAACACATTCATCGATAAAGAACCATCACCGAACAGCGCCATGCGTCACTCTCCGCCGCCAAATCAGGCTTCATTGTAACGGCGCGCGCAATCACCGTCAAACCGGCACAAAAAAAAGCCGGATTGGAAAACCCAACCCGGCTTTGACTGCTGGATAACCGAAGAAACTTATGCCTTTGCGGCTTCTTCCTTTTCAGCGTGGCGGGTGCGGCGCTTCGGCTCGGCGGCCGCATCGCGATCCACCAGCTCGATGATGGCCATTGCCGCGCCATCGCCATTGCGAAAGCCCGCCTTGAAGATACGGGTGTAGCCCCCCTTGCGGGCCTTGTAGCGTTCCGCCAGCGGCCCGAAAACCTTGGTCACCACGTCTTCACTGCGCACAAAACCGAGCGCCTTGCGGCGGGATCCGGCCGTGCCGTTCTTGCCGAGGGTGATGGTCTTTTCCGCCACGCGGCGCAGCTCCTTGGCGCGCTGCAAGGTGGTGGTGATTTTCTCGTATTGGAGGAACGAGGTCACCATGTTGCGGAACATCGCCACGCGCTGCGCGGTGTTCATGTCGAACTTTCTGCCGTCTTTTAAATGCCTCATGGCCGCTCCTTACTGATCGGACTCAATCGCGCGGATTTCGTCGTCGGACATGCCGAGGCTCAAACCCATTTCGGAGAGAATCTGCTTAATTTCGTTAAGCGATTTCCGGCCGAAGTTGCGGGTCTTGAGCATCTCGGAATCCGTCTTCTGGACGAGTTCGCGGATGGTTTTGATGTTAGCCTTCTGCAGACAGTTGTACGAACGCACGGAAAGCTCCAATTCCTCGACGCTGCGGTTGAGGTTGATGGTCGGCTTCTTGCGCTCAGCCTTTATTTCCTGCTTGGGCAGTTCCTCTTCCTCGCCGGCGGCGATGAAAAGGTTCATATGGTCGCGCTGGATGCGGGCCGCGTTGGAAACGGCGGTCTCGGCGTCGATGGTGCCGTTGGTCCAGACTTCAAGAACCAGCTTGTCGAAATCGGCGCTCCCGCCCACGCGGGTTTTTTCAACGGTGAAATTCACCTTGCGGACGGGCGAGAAGTTCGCGTCAATCGGGATCACCGAGATGTCGGCATCGTCCACCGTGATGTCTTCCGAGGTGACATAGCCGCGGCCGAGGCGGACGAAAAGCTCCGCCTTGAATACGGCTTTTTTGTCCATCAGCGAGCAGATGTGAACGCCCGGATTGATGATAATCACGCCGGGGGGGCACTTGATGTCCGCGCCGGTGACTTCTTTTTTGCCGGTTTCGTCAATGGTCAGTTTCACCGGCTCGTCGCTCGGCACGTCGATGATCACCTCTTTGAGGTTGAGGATGATATCGGAAACGTCTTCGTACACGTTCGGCACGGTGGAAAATTCGTGGTGAATCCCCGCGATTTTCACCGCGACGATTGATGCGCCGGAAATGGACGACAGAAGATACCGGCGAAGCGAATTGCCGACGGTAACTCCGAAGCCGCGCTCAAGCGGCTCGGCCACAAATTTGGCGTAGGACTGGTCGGCGGCAACATCCACCTGCTCCAATTTTTTGGGTTTTACGAAATCCCTTAAAACCGTATTCATTCAGTCCCTCCTTATTTCGAGTAAAACTCGACGATCATCGATTCGCGAACCGGGATACCGATATCTTCCGGTTTCGGATCGTCGAGAACAGTTCCCTTGAGTTCGCCTTCGGAGATGGAGAGCCAGCTGGGCAGCTTGAGCTGCGCGCGGCGTTCCAGCACATCGGCGAAATGTTTCAGTTTTTTACTCTTCGGGCCCGCTTCGATCACGTCCCCCTTCTTCACGACGAAGCTGGGGATGGTCACCTTTTTGCCATTAACGAAGATATGCCCGTGTCCCGCGATCTGGCGGGCTTGGCGGCGGTTCACCGCGAAACCAAGGCGGTAGAGCGCGCTGTCAAGGCGCCGTTCAAGCAACTGGAGAAATATCTCGCCGGTGATCCCCGTTTTCCGTTCGGCGTTGTGGAACGTCTTGCGGAACTGGCGCTCGACGATACCGTACACGCGGCGCGCCTTTTGCTTTTCGCGCAACTGGATGGCGTACTCCGTCAGTTTGGTGCGGCGCTGGCCGTGCTGGCCCGGCGGATATGCGCGGCGCTCGATGGCGCACTTCGCGGTGAGGCAGCGGTCGCCCTTAAGGAACAGTTTGGTGCCTTCCCGTCTGCACAGCCTGCAGAGTCCTTCTCTATACCGTGACATCTATGCCCGCCTCCTCAAACTCTTCTGCGTTTCGGGGGCCGACAGCCGTTATGCGGCACCGGGGTAACGTCCCGAATAATTTCAACCTCAAGACCGGCGGCCTGCAGCGCGCGGATGGCGGCTTCGCGGCCCGAACCCGGCCCCTTCACCCGTACCTCGACGCGCATCATGCCCGCATCGCGCGCCTTTTTGGCGGCGTTTTCCGCGGTCATCTGGGCGGCGAAAGGGGTGCTTTTGCGGCTTCCCTTGAAGCCCATGTGACCCGCGGTGGACCACGCGATCACGTTGCCAATCTGGTCGGCAATCGTGACCACGGTGTTGTTAAACGACGCCAAGACATGCGCGATACCGTTCGCCGGAACCTTGACGTTCTTCTTTTTGGCCGCCGGTTTGGCGTCCTTCTTCTTCATCATCTTTTCTTCAGCCATTTAAGCTCCCGTTATTTTACGTTCGCGACTTTTTTCGACGAGGCCACAGTTTTACGCGGACCCTTGCGGGTGCGCGCGTTGGTGCGAGTGCGTTGACCGCGGGCCGGCAGGCCGCGGCGGTGACGAATGCCGCGGTAGCAGCCGATTTCCATGAGACGCTTGATGTCCATCTGCGTATTGCGGCGCAGATCGCCTTCGACGGTGTATTGTTTTTCGATGATATTGCGCAGCACGTTGACCTCCTGGTCGGTGAGGGTCTTCACGCGCTTCGTGATGTCGACATTCGCCTGTTTGAGTATCTTTTCGCTCGTGGCGCGGCCGATGCCGTAAATATAGGTGAGCGCCACCACCACCCGCTTATCGCGCGGAATATCAATGCCTGCTATGCGTGCCATATTTTCCTCTTTCCTCCCTTGCTCAACCCTGCCGCTGTTTATGCTTCGGGTTTACGCAAATAACCCGCACCACGCGGTTACGGCGGATAACCTTGCATTTTTCACAAATCGGTTTCACCGATGCCCGTACTTTCATTTGCCGTTACTCCACATCATTTGTACCTGTATGTAATTCTTCCACGGGTGAGATCATACGGCGAAAGCTCCACTTTCACCTTGTCACCCGCCAATATTCGTATGTAATGCATCCGCATCTTGCCGGACACATGCGCCAATACCACATGCTTGTTTTCCAGGTTCACGCGAAACATCGCGTTCGGCAGGGCCTCAAGCACCGTGCCTTCCATCTCAATTACGTTTTCTTTGGCCAACTCAACTCCACGCGAATTCGCTAAGGATGTCCGGCCCGTCTTCCGTTATCGCAATACTGTGCTCAAAATGGGCCGACAGTTTCCTGTCGCGGGTTACCACCGTCCACTCGTCATCCAACACCTGCACCGGCCGGGTGCCTGCATTTATCATCGGTTCAATCGCCAGCACCATGCCCCGTTTCAGTATCGGCCCCTGGCCCGCCGGCCCGTAATTGGGCACCTGTGGGTCTTCGTGGGGCGCGGTTCCAATGCCGTGCCCGACAAAGTCGGTCACCACCGAAAACCCCGCCGCTTCCGCGTGAGTCTGCACCGCGTGCGAGATGTCCGAAAGGCGGTTGCCCTCCGTCATCCATCCAATGCCCTTATACAGAGCCTCGCGCGTTACCCGCAGCAGCCGCTCCGCCTCCGGCGAAATTTTTCCCACCGGCAGCGTTATGGCCGCATCACCGTAATAACCTTCGTATTCAGCCCCCAAGTCGAGTCCGATAATGTCCCCTTCCTGGAGTTTCCGTTTTCCCGGTATGCCATGCACCACCACCTCGTTGACGGACGCGCACAACGCCGCCGGGAAACCCTTATACCCTTTAAACGACGGCCGCGCGCCCGCGCCGCGGATGGATTCTTCCGCCACGCGATCCAGTTCCGCCGTCGTTACGCCGGGCTTTACCATCTCTTTCAATTTCAACAGTGCCTTCGCCACGATCTGGTTGGCGACACGCATTTTTTCAATTTCTTCCGGTGTCTTAATGATAATCATGCACCGATGATTTCCTCGATCCTCTTATAGACCTGTTCCATCGGCGCCGTGCCATCAATCTTCCGGTATCGGCCGGCGGCGCTGTAATGCGCCCCCAGCAGTTCCGATTGCTCCTTGTACACCTTAAAGCGTTTTTTTACCGTCGCTTCGTTATCATCGTCACGCTGGTAAAGTTCGCCGCCACATTTGTCGCACACCCCGGCTTTGCGGGCCGGTGAAAAGGTAATATGATACCCCATTCCACAATTTTTGCAAGTTCTTCTTCCGGTAAGCCGTTCCACCAGGATACGCTCTTCCACCGCCAAATCGACCACCGCGTCAATGCGGGATCCCATCTTTTCCAACAATTTATTCAGCGCTTCGGCCTGCGGCACGGTCCGCGGGAAACCGTCGAGAATGAATCCCTTTTTGCAATCCGGTTCGTGCAGCCGGTCGTTGATGATCCCTATGACCACCTCGTCCGGCACCAGTTTCCCGGCATCCATGAACTCCTTGGCCTTTGCCCCCATGGGAGTTCTGTCTTTCACCGCCTGACGGAGAATATCGCCGGTGGAAATCTGCGGGTAGCCGTATTTCTCGGTGACCTTCTTTGCCTGGGTTCCCTTGCCGGCCCCCGGCGGTCCGAGAAAAATCAGGTTCATGCGAACGCCTTATTCCGTATCAACCCTGCCGGCCTTTCATGCGGGTTCCTTTTATGAAGCTGCCGTACTGGCGCATGACGAGGTGCGATTCGATCTGGGCCACGGTATCCATCGCCACGCCAACCACTATGAGAAGCCCCGTGCCGCCAAAGTAAAACGGCACGTTGAATAACTTGATCATAAAATCAGGCAATACGCAGATGAGCGCCAGATAGATCGCGCCCCCGGCCGTGATGCGGGTGAGTATCCGGTCAATATACTCGCCGGTCGGTTTGCCGGGGCGGATACCCGGGACAAAGCCGCCGTTCTTCTTCATGTTGTCCGCCACTTCGTCGGGATTGAAAACGACGGCGGTGTAGAAATAGCAGAAGAAAATTATCATCGCCATGTACAGGCTGATATGCACCACTGTGCCGGGCGCCAGCATGCCGGCCGCCTTCTGCATCATGGGATGCTGGATAAAGCCGGCGATAGTGGCCGGAAACATGATGAGAGCCGACGCGAAAATCGGCGGTATAACCCCCGACATGTTTATTTTGAGCGGCAAGTGGCTGCTCTGCCCCTGGTACATTTTTCGCCCCACCATGCGGCGTGCGTACTGCACCGGGATGCGGCGCTGCCCGCTTTCCATGAAAACGATGACCCCAATGACCGCCACCATGAGGACGAGGGTGACCAACGCGGCGATGGGGGAAAGTTCCCCGGTCTGCATAAGGCGGAATGAATTGATGATCGCCGACGGGATTTCCGCGACGATACCGGAGAAAATGATGAGCGAAATGCCGTTCCCCACGCCACGCTCGGTGATCTGCTCGCCAAGCCACATGATGAACGCGGTTCCGGCGGCGAGCGTAAGTACCGTCAGGAGGCGGAAGTCCCAACCCGGATCAGGCACGACCGGCGCGCCGGAAGGCGACCGCATTGCTTCGAGGCCAAACGCTATACCCAGTCCCTGCACCGAAGCGAGCAGGATGGTGCCATAGCGGGTGTACTGGTTGATTTTGCGCTGACCGGCCTCCCCTTCCTTTTTCAACCGTTCAAGGTGTGGCACCGCAACGGTGAGCAACTGAATGATAATGGAGGAACTGACGTAGGGCATGATGCCAAGCGCGAAGATGGTGAGGCGGCTCAACGCACCGCCCGAAAACATGTCGAAAAACTGCAAAACCGACCCGCGCATCTGCGCGAAAAAGTCCGCAAGCGAGCTGGCGTCTATCCCCGGCACGGGGATATGCGCCCCAATCCGGTAAACGGCTAAAATCGCGATGGTGAACACCAATCGCTTTTTAAGCTCCGGTTGCCGGAAAATATTACCGAAACTTTCAACGGCCAAGGACTTATATCCTCACGACTTTGCCGCCGGCCGTTTCGATCTTCTTCACGGCGGTGGCGCTGAAGCAGTGGGCCGTCACGGTGACGGCGCGGGTGATTTCACCGGTACCCAAAATCTTGATTTTGTCCCGTTTTCCGGCAAGTCCCAGCTTGGCGTAAACGGCGGGGGTAAACTCGGTCACGCCGGCAAGCTGATCCAGCTTTCTGACGTTGACCGGTGTGTAATCTTCACGGTGGATATTGGTGAAACCGCGTTTCGGGAGACGGCGGTAAAGCGGCTGCTGCCCGCCCTCGTAATGGACGAGGCCGCGGGTGCCGCCGGTGCGCGCGCGCTGGCCTTTGTTACCGCGGGTGGATGTGCCGCCATGGCCCGACCCGGCGCCACGCCCGATAATTTTGCGTTTTTTGGTGGAACCGGCGGCCGGCTTGAGTGTGTGCAGTCTCATTATCCTTCAACCTCCACCACTTCGAATTTAGTTTCGCGGATTTTCCTGATCATTGCCGGGCTACGCAGACTGCCAAGCGCGTCCATCGTGGCATGCACCACGTTGAACGGGTTGCCGCTGCCGAGCGACTTTGTCAGAATGTCGTGTATACCGGCCGCTTCCATGATAGCGCGCACCGGGCCACCCGCGATCACGCCGGTGCCCTTGGATGCGGGCTTCATGAACACACGGCCCGCGCCGGCATGGCCGGTCACTTCGTGCGGGATGGTGCCGTCCATCAGCAGAATGTCGCGCATTTCCTTTTTTGCCGCGGCAACCGCTTTTTTTATCGCTTCCGGAACTTCCTTGGCCTTGCCGTAGCCGATACCGACCGTGCCGGCACGGTTGCCGACAACGACGAGCGCGCTGAAAGAGAACCGGCGGCCGCCCTTCACAACCTTCGCGACGCGGTTGATGAAGATCACCTTTTCCAGAAGTTCGGAGACATCCGCCTCCTGCCGATTGAAATTGGGCTTGTCCGATTTAGATTTGAATACCATGTTCCCTCAGACTCTCAGCTATTTGTTTTACCCTGCCATGATAGCGGTAACCGTTGCGGTCAAACACCATCTTGGTGATCCCTTTAGCCTTGGCCCGTTCGGCCAAGATGGCGGCTAACTGCTTGGCCGCTTCCACGTTATTGTTCTTGAACTTGGCCTTCAGTTCCTTTTCCACGGTGAAAGCCGACACCAGCGTTTGGCCGATGGCGTCATCAATGACCTGCAGCGAGAAATGCTTGTTGCTGCGGGTGACGCTCAGGCGCGGCCGTTCAGCCGTCCCCAACACGTTTTTGCGGATCCGGAATTTTCTGCGTTCTCTAAGCCTGCTTTTTTCTTGGGTATTCATATCAAACCTTATTTACCACCGGAGACGGATTTGCCGGCTTTGCGGCGGACCACTTCGTTCTCGTAACGAATGCCCTTGCCCTTGTACGGCTCCGTCCGTTTAAGATCGCGGATGTTCGCGGCCACCTGCCCCACCACCGCCTTGTCGATCCCCTTCACGATTATTTCGGTCTGGGTCTTGCTCACCTCAAAGGTGATGCCGGCCGGCGGTTCAATATGCACCGGATGGGAAAATCCCAGCGCCATGGAAAGCTTCTTCCCCTCCAGCGACGCGCGATAGCCGACGCCGGTGATCAGCAGCTTCTTTTCAAAGCCGCGGGAAACCCCCGCCACCTGGCTCGCAATCAGCGCGCGGGTAAGACCGTGCAACGCGCGATTCATCCGTTCGTCGTTCGGACGCTCCACCTGTATCACGCTTCCCGCCACCTTCACGGTGATCGGCTCGCGCACCACCAGGGAGAGGGCGCCTTTCGGCCCCTTCACGTCCACCTTATTGGCATTTACCGACACGGTAACGCCACTCGGAATCTCGATCGGTTTTCTTCCTACTCTTGACATGGCATCACCAGATGTAGCAGAGCAGCTCGCCGCCGCACTTCTGCTTGCGGGCGTCCGCATCGGTTAATATTCCGCGGTTCGTCGAGATGATGGCGATCCCCATCCCCCGGAGAACACGCGGGATCTCCGTGGTGCCGACATAAACGCGGCGACCCGGCTTGCTCACGCGGCGCAGGCCGACGATGGCGCTCTGGCGCGGCCCGAAGGTCTTCAGGTAAAGCTTCAGCATGCCCTGCTTGCTGTCCTTCACGAGCCGGAAATCATTGATGTAGCCGGTGTCGCGGAGTATTTCCGCGATACGGGTCAGCATCTTGGAGGCGGGGAGGTTCACCTTGTCCTGCCCGGCGAGGATCGCATTGCGTATCCGCGTCAGCATATCGGAAATCGGATCGGTTACCATTATTCCCCCTTACCAGCTAGACTTGGTCACGCCCGGGATCATCCCCTGAAGCGCTAATTTTCTAAAGCAGATTCTGCACATATTGAACTTCCTGAGATAAGCCCGTGAACGGCCGCAAAGCGGGCAACGGTTGTGTTGCTGCACGCTGAACTTCGGCTTGCGCCTGGCCTTTACCATGCTCGACGTTTTTGCCATTTCCTGCTCCTTCTAGTTCCGGAACGGCATGCCCAGCGCTTTCAGCAGCGCTTTGGCGGTGGCGTCCGTGTTGGCCGTGGTTACTATGCACACGTTCATGCCCTTGGGCTTGTAAATTTTCTCATATTCAACTTCCGGGAAAATGAGCTGTTCCTTCAACCCCAATGTGTAGTTGCCGCGTCCATCGAACGCCTTTCCCGACACGCCGCGGAAGTCACGTACGCGGGGAAGCACCGCATGAATGAGGCGTTGCAAGAAATCGTACATCCGGTCGCGCCGCAACGTCACCGTCACGCCGACCGGCGCGTTTTCCTTCAGCTTGAAGTTCGAAATCGCCTTTTTCGCGTTGCGCACCACCGGCTTCTGGCCGGTAATCCGCTGCAGCGTATAGATGCCGCCTTCAAGGATTTTGGCATCGGTCACCGCCTCGCCAAGGCCCATGTTGAGGACGATTTTGTCGAGTTTCGGCACCTGATGCTGGTTTTTTAACCCCAGCTCTTTTATAAGCAGCGGAACTATATCTTTTTTATACTTTTCTTGTAACTGCGAAGCCATATACCACCG
The DNA here is from genome assembly GCA_016217735.1 of Nitrospinota bacterium. Classification (NCBI taxonomy): domain Bacteria; kingdom Pseudomonadati; phylum Nitrospinota; species Nitrospinota bacterium. Next base: position 46,422 of record JACRGQ010000063.1, on the reverse strand, counting down.
TATTTAAGGTTATCAGTCCAGGAGCTCGCCGCACTTGCGGCAGACACGGACGTTTTTTCCGTCTTCAAGTTTCTTTTTGGCCACACGCACCGGCTTGTCGCACTTGGCGCAAACCACCATCACGTTCGAGATGGCGATCTTGTTTTCGCGCTCGACGATACCGCCCTGGCGGTTCTTCATGTTGGGGCGCTGGTGCTTTTTCACCATGTTCACTTTTTCAACCAGTACATGGCCGGCTCCCGGCATCACACGGAGAATCTTGCCGCGGCGGCCCTTGTCCTTGCCGGCGCGCACTTCAACGACATCGTCTTTTTTAACTTTCGGTTTAACCGCTTTTTCAGCTTCCAGATTTACCCTGCTCATAAAATCTCCGGCGCAAGCGAAACTATTTTCATGTATTTCTTGGCGCGCAGCTCGCGGGCAACCGGTCCGAATATGCGGGTGCCGACCGGCTCGCCTTCGGGGTTCACCAGCACGGCGGCGTTGGTGTCGAACTTGATATAGGTTCCGTTTTCGCGGCCAAGCTCCTTGCGGGTGCGGACGACCACGGCGGTTTTCACCTCGCCTTTTTTCACGTTTGAGTGCGGCACGGCGCTCTTGACCGCCACCTTGATCAGGTCTCCCACAGTGGCATAGCGGCGGGTGGAACCACCCAGCACCTTGATGCACTGAACCGTCTTGGCGCCGGAATTATCGGCGACCTCAAGAATAGTCCGAAGCTGTATCATTCCTTGCTCCCGGCGGAAGAGAGGACGGAAACGACTTTCCACCTCTTGGTTTTGCTAAGCGGCTTGGTCTCCATGATTTCCACCGTATCGCCGATCTGGCACTTGTCGCCTTCGTCGTGCGCGACGAATTTTTTGGTGCGTTTCACGAATTTTTTGAATACGGGATGGAGCATTTTGCGCTCCACCTTCACGACGACAGTCTTGTCCATCTTGTTGGACACCACTTCGCCGACTCTCAGCTTCCTGTTCAGTGTGCCGGCCATGACTTAAGCCCTCTTCCCTTGATTCATAATGGTTTTGATGCGGGCGATATCGCGGCGCGCCAGCTTTATCTTCGCCGGACTTTCAAGCTGCTGCGTGGCGAGCCCGAACCGGAGGTTCAGAAAATCCTTTTGCAACTCGTCCAGCTTCGCCTTCATCTCCGCGCCGGTCATCTGCTTTATCTCCGCGGCTTTCATGCCAACGCCCCCCGCTCGTTCTTGTCCAATATCCGGGTCGGTATCCCCAGCTTCTGCTGCGCCAGCATGAGGGCTTCCTTCGCCACTTCAGGCGTCACGCCATCCATTTCAAACAGGATGCGCCCCTGCTTCACGCGGGCGACCCAGCCTTCCATGCCGCCCTTACCTTTACCCATGCGGACTTCCAGCGGCTTTTTAGTCACCGGCTTGTCCGGGAAAATGCGTATCCATATTTTGCCGCCGCGCTTGATGTGGCGGGCGATGGCAATGCGGCTCGCTTCGATCTGGCGGTCGGTGATAAGGCCGGGAGCCAGCGCCTGCAAGGCGAATGTGCCGAAGCTGATCTTCGAACCGCGCCAGGCGATCCCTTCCATGCGGCCTTTGTGCTTATTTCGGTACTTTACTTTTTTGGGGGCTAACATGATTTCAGGGCCTCACTTCGATTTCTTCGCCGCCGGAGCCGCAACCGCGGCCGGTTCGGCCGCCGCGCCGCGGCGCCGGATGATTTCACCGTGGAACACCCACACCTTGACACCGATGATGCCGAAGGTGGTAAGCGCTTCCGCGGTGCCATAGTCAATATCAGCCCGGAGGGTATGCAACGGAACGCGCCCTTCGCGGTACCATTCCATGCGGGCGATTTCGGAACCGGCGAGGCGGCCCGAACAGTTAACCCGGATACCCTTGGCTCCAAACCGCAACGCGCTCTGGACCGCCTTCTTCATGGCGCGGCGGAACGCGATGCGCTTTTCCAGCTGGGTGGCGATGTTTTCGGCTATCAGCACGGAATCCAGTTCCGGACGGCGCACTTCCATTATGTTAAGGGAAAGCTCAATCTTGTCCCCGATCAGCTTCGCCAAGCGGGCCTTGATCTGGTCGATTTCGGCGCCCCGCTTGCCGATAATGATGCCGGGACGCGCCGCGTGGATGTTCACGCGGATCTGCTTGGCGCGGCGCTCGATCTCAACCTTGGAGATGCCCGCGTGGTACAACTCCTTCTTTATAAATTTGCGGAGACCCAAGTCCTCGTGAAGCTGGGACTGGTATTTTCTCTTGTCCGCATACCAATTGGAGAGCCACGGCTTGATGACGCCGAGGCGGAATCCTGTAGGATGAGTCTTCTGTCCCAAGGTTACGACTCCTTATCTTTCTTCGTCTTTTTAACTGCGGTCTTCTTGGCCGCGGTTTTCTTGACCGCGGTTTCTTTTTTCGGCTTTTTGGCCACGGCGGCGGCTTTCGCCGGCGCGGCAACCTTCGTGGCGGCGGCCTTGCCAGGCGCCGCTTTCCGGCGGCCTTCGACCGTATCTTCCAGAACCACCGTCACATGTGACATCGGCTTCCGAAGCTGATCTACCCGGCCGCGCGCGCGGGAAAGTTGCCGTCTCATCTGCGGACCCGCGTCCACAAAAATCCGGGCCACTTTCATGTCATTGCCGTCGGCGACGTTGTGGTTATTCTCGGCGTTGGCCTTTGCGCTGGCTATAACTTTTTCGATCACACGCGCCATTTTCTTTTTTGTAAAGCGGAGGATATTGAGCGCATCGCCCACTTTCCTGCCGCGCACGAGATCCGCCACCAGACGGGCCTTCTGGGCCGACATCCGTACGTATCTCAAAACCGCTTTCGATTCCATTAATCATCCCTTACATTTACAATGCGTTTACTTGCGGGTTCCCGTGCCGTTTTTAAAGGAAAACGTGATTCTAATGAGATGGAACTTTATTGTCAATATTTTTTTTCATCCCGTGCGGTGAAGCCGCTCTTTTTTTCGCCCCCTCAAACGTCTCCAAAAAAGCGGGGATGGCGGCACAACCCGTATCCGGGGGAACAAGATTTTCCCCCGCTTATGGGTAAGAACCGCGATCCGTGGTAGATTTAGCAAATCGCATGATTGCCATAACCACCCATATCAATGCCGACTTCGACTGCCTGGCCTCCATGGCGGCGGCGAAAAAGCTGTACCCCGAAGCCGAAGTCATCTTTTCCGGCTCACAGGAAAAAAATGTGCGGGATTTTTTGGCCAACACGGGATTCCCGATGGAATTCAGCCGCCTGAAAAATTTTGACCTCGACGCCGTAACCACCCTCGTGGCGGTGGATACCACCAGCAGTGAGCGGCTCGGGCCGTTCGCCTCCCTTATCGGCAAGCCGGGGGTGAAGAATATTTTTTACGATCACCACCCGCTTCCCGGCACCGGGCTGGGCGGGGCCGAAGCCCACATCCGCGAACGGGGCGCCTGCGCCACCATGATGGTGGAGTTGCTGCGCGAAAAGGATATAGCCGTTTCCGCCGAAGAGGCGACCCTTTTCATGCTCGGCATCTACGAAGATACCGGCTCGCTCACCTTCCTCAACACCCAACCCGCGGACTATCAGGCCGCCGCATGGCTCCTGACGCAGGGAGCGAATCTCAACGTGGTGGGGAGCTTCATGCGGCGCACCCTGAATACGCAGCAGGTGGAGATCCTGCACGAACTGCTGGAGCGGCTTGAACTCCATTTCATCAACGGCGTGGAAGTGGCGCTGGCGTTCGCCCGGTCAAAGGAATATGTTAGCGACCTTTCGGTGGTGGTGGCGTCGCTCAAGGATATGGAAAACCTCACGGCGCTTTTCGTGGTGGTGGAAATGGACGGACGGTTGCACCTCATCGCGCGCAGCCGAACCGCGGCCGTTGACGCCGGCGCCATCGCCGCCTCGTTCGGCGGCGGCGGCCACCCCACGGCGGCATCCGCCGTCATCAAAAACCGGCTGATTGAGGATATGCGGCGGATGCTGCTGGAAACCCTGGAGAAATCCATCCTCCCCGCCCCCACCGCGGGCGACCTTATGGCTTCGCCGGTGATCAGCGTGGGGAAAGACGAAACCCTGGCGATGGTGGAGGGGATGCTGACCCGCTATAACTTCAACGCGCTGCCGGTGCTGCACGAAGGGCGCGTACTGGGAATCATCACCCGCCAAACGGTGGAAAAAGCGATCTACCACGGAATGGGCCGGGAGAAGGTGTCGGATTACATGAGCGCCGAAACGGCCCAAGTGATGGCCGATACCCCCTACGACACGGTTAAAGAGATCATCGTCCGGCAAAAACAGAAAGTGGTGCCGGTGGTGGACCGTCAGGGGTTGTTGATCGGCATAATCGGCCGCACCGACGTGTTGCACGCCATTTACAACGACATGCTTAAAAGCCGAACCCCCGGCGGGCTTGAACGCCATATCGCGCGCCCCGTGGCGCGCGACCTCACACGGATGATGCGTGAACGGCTGCCAGGGGAAATCCTCACGCTGCTGGGGGAAATCGCCGCCGCCGCCGATGAAAGCGGCTTCACCGCGTATGCGGTGGGAGGGTTCGTACGCGACCTGCTGATGCGGCGGAAGAACCTCGATGTCGACGTGGTCATCGAAGGGGATGGCATCGACTTCGCCCGCCGCTTCACCGAACGCCACGGCGGAAAAGTGCGGGCGCACCACAAGTTCCAGACCGCCATCATCGTGCTGGGGGGCCACCGCAAAATCGATGTGGCAACCGCCCGCACCGAATATTACACCGAGCCGGCCGCCTTGCCGATCGTGGAACTGAGCTCGATCAAAAACGACCTCTACCGGCGCGATTTCACCATGAACGCGCTCGCCCTCAAGCTCAACGGGAAAAATGCCAACCACCTCATTGACTTCTTCGGCGGACAGCAGGATCTCAAGGACGGGGTCATCCGCGTATTGCATAACCTGAGTTTCGTGGAAGATCCCACCCGCATTTTCCGCGCCATCCGTTTTGAGCAGCGGTTCAAAATGAATCTGGGGGGACAAACGGAAAAACTTATGAAACTGGCGGTGCATGACGGGATGCCCGCCCGGCTTTCCGGCGCCCGCATTTTCGGCGAGCTCAATCTCATATTCCGGGAGGAGCAGCCCGCCCGCCCGTTGGCGCGCATGGCCGAATACGGACTCTGGCGCTATATCCATCCAGCCATTGATTTTAACGACAGGGTGGCGGCTCTATGCAAGCAGGCGGAAGACGCCATCTCCTGGCACCGGCTGGGAGGCGAAGGACGGAATATCCATTATTGGTTCGTCTTTCTGAACTGCCTCGCCGAAGGGCTTGCCGACGAGCAGACGGAAGAACTGCTCCGCCGTCTGGGCCTGATGAAAAACCCGATAGAACGTTTCATCGCTTCCCGCGGCCGCGTGGCGGGAGTGGTGGCGCGGCTGGAGCGGGGCGGCGGCTGGAGTCCCGTGGATATCTACGAGATGTTCGACGGGCTGGACGAAGATGAACTGCTCTGCGTGATGGCGCGGGTGAAAGAGCACGATAAAAAACGGGCCGTGGTGGAGTATATGACCCGGCTGCGCCACATCACGGCGAAAGTAAGCGGGCGCGACCTGATCGCGGCGGGGATCGAACCGGGGCCGCTGCTGGGCAAAGTCATGGGGATCATCGTGCGGGAGAATATTAAAGGCCTGCTCCCGGCCAAGGAGGACGAACTCCGCTTTGCCAAGGCGTGGTATGAAAAGCGGGGACGCGGTCCCGCGCGCTGAAAGCGGTGCGGATCTAGAAAAATCCTTCCATCCCGATGGTAATCACCGGCGGGCGATTCAGTTCTATGGGAACGCCGTAATCCACCCTGATCAAGCTGATACCAGGCGCTTTCACCAGCGCCAGGCGCAGCCCCGCTCCGAAACCGCCATACAATTGCTTCAACTCGTCTCCTGGGCTGTTGTACCAGGTGTTGCCAAAATCGGCAAAGATCACGAATCCGGGTTCGAAAATGCCGGATAGAAAAGTCTTATAGGTGAAAATGCGGTCCTCGACATTGATAAGTATCTGGTTCCGCCCGGTGAACTCGTCCACCTTGTAGCCCCGGAGGCCGTTGGTTCCCCCCAGGCTGAAGCGGTTGGTAACGCTTTCGGAGTAGCTGACCTGAAAGCGGGCCACAAAAGTTTGGTATTCTAACCGGCGGAAATAATAACGGAGCATGAGGTCGGCGTAGTTGTCGTTGAAATTATCGTCGTTCTTCGCCAACGCTATCGTGGCATATAAATAGTCGCGCTCGAAAAACTGATGCCATTTGGCCACACCTAACGAAGTGGAAAGCTCGGTGCTGGTGGATCCGAAGGCCATGAGCCGCGGCCCTATTGAAAGCGTATAGGTGGGACCCAACGGAATGTCCTCCACCCGGCGAAACTTATCGATATACCGTTCCTCCGCGAAATCATGGGGGTGGGTCAGGATATCGGCGGAAATCAGCACCTTATTGTCGCGCAATACATTGTTGGACTCCCCCCCCGCGCGCGATATTTCCTCGCCAAACGATAAACGGAGATAGGCGCGGAGAATGGAGTCGTCCAAAGCGACCGCTTCGCCGTAATAAGCGCTTAAACGCCATGAGGTCCAGTCCAATCCCGGCTCGGCATGCACCGTCCGGGAATATTCCACCCCGTGCGCTTCCGGCGTGGAGAGCGAATAAAAGGGACGCTCCAGATGACCATTGTAGACATATTCACTTGGCTTTAATTTCTGCTCCAGCCAGAGGTCATACCGCGAGCCGAACAGATTGGCGTTTCGGTAACCGTAGTTATGGGAGTAACCATTGCCGCCGGTGCGGAAACTGTAGTTGAGCGACTGACCCAGCCCCATGAGGTTTTTGTCGCCGAAATCAAGGCCGGCACTGCTGTTTTCGTTGGTGCCGCCGAAAGTGAGTCCCACGATCATCGACCACTGATCGCGGGTATGCACTACGACGTCCACCCCGTCATCCGCGTCGTTAAAGTGGCTTTCGATGAGGACTTCCGACAGGTATGACCGTTTGCGGAGGTTACGTTCCGATTCCTCGATAACGCCCCGATCGTACGGATCCCCTTCCTTGAAAAGCAGTTCCCGGCGCAGTATCTGCTCACGGGTGACAACGTGAATATTGTTGCCCCACGTTCCGATGACGCCGCTTTCTTCAGGATTTTCGGGATTAAAAACATTCTGTGCGTCAATTGTAATGCTGCGTATGACGCCGGTGCGTACCGGCGCGAAGGCATTCCCGGGAACAGAGGGTTGCAATGGCACGGACGGTTCTTGCTCCGCCACGGCTCCCGAAACGAAGGCCGTGAACAAAAAAAAGGCCGCGCAGACTGCCGCGCGGCCTATAGTGCCGGACAAAAAGGGCGCCGGTTCAGCGCCGAGCCACGCGCTGGGCGGTCTCAATGCGTGCCTTGGCGCGTTCAATTTTAGCCCTGAAAGTTTCAAAATTCGGGTCTTCCGAAGTTACGCCGGCAAACGCCTGTTCCCAGTGCTCCATATCTTTCTTGGCGCGATCAAGGTCTATCTCCTCGGCCTTTTCGGCATTTTCCACCAAGATGGATACGGCTTCGGCCCGCACATGGGCGTACCCCCAGCTGACGGCCACATGATGGCTCCCCCCGGCATCTTCAAAAACCACTTCGCCGCTCTTGAGAAGCGCGAAGAAATCAGTATGCCCCGGCAGGACACCGAACTCGCCTTCGGCGCCAGGGGCGGCGACGAACTTAACCGCCGCCGACACCACCCGCTTTTCAGGGGTAAGGATGTCGAGTTGCAGGGTCTGCTTTTCCATCAGTTCCCCTTCTTGAGCTGCTCGGCCTTTTTGATGGCTTCGTCAAGGTTGCCCACCATGTAGAACGCCTGTTCGGGCAGGTCGTCGACTTCGCCTTCCACCAGCGCCTTGAAGCCGGCGAGGGTTTCCTTGAGCGGCACATAGCGGCCGGGCGATCCGGTGAAGCCTTCGGCCACATGGAACGGCTGCGACAGGAATCGCTGCACCTTGCGGGCGCGGGCGACGGTCATCTTGTCGTCCTCGGAAAGTTCTTCCATGCCGAGGATCGCGATGATGTCCTGCAATTCCTTGTAGCGTTGCAGTATCGACTGCACCTTACGGGCGACGGTATAGTGTTCCACGCCCACGATCAGCGGATCAAGTATGCGCGAAGTGGAGTCAAGCGGATCCACGGCCGGGTAAATGCCGATTTCCGTCAGTTTGCGGTTCAACACGGTGGTGGCATCAAGGTGTGCGAATGTGGTGGCCGGCGCGGGGTCGGTCAAGTCGTCCGCGGGGACGTAGACCGCCTGAACCGAGGTGATCGATCCTTTCTTGGTGGAGGTGATCCGCTCCTGCAGGGTACCCATTTCGGTGGCAAGCGTCGGCTGGTAACCGACGGCCGAGGGCATGCGCCCCAGCAACGCCGACACTTCGGAGCCAGCCTGCGTAAAGCGGAAAATGTTGTCCATGAACAACAGCACGTCCTGGCCTTCCACATCGCGGAAGTATTCCGCGATGGTGAGGCCGGTGAGGGCCACGCGGGCGCGGGCGCCGGGCGGTTCGGTCATCTGGCCGTAAATCAGGGCGGCCTTGTCGATAACGCCGGATTCCTTCATTTCATGATAGAGGTCGTTCCCTTCGCGGGTACGCTCGCCAACGCCGGCAAACACGGAGAAGCCGCCATGTTCTTTGGCGATATTATGGATAAGCTCCTGGATGAGCACGGTCTTGCCCACGCCCGCGCCGCCGAAAAGGCCGGTCTTGCCGCCTTTCAGGTACGGTTCGAGGAGGTCGATAACCTTAATGCCGGTTTCCAGTATTTCAGCGCTGGTGTCCTGGTCTTCAAAGCTCGGGGCGGAGCGGTGAATCGGGTCGAGGCGGTCGTATTTCACCGGGCCGAGGCCGTCCACCGGCTCGCCGACGACATTGAGAATACGGCCGAGCGCGCCGCGGCCGACCGGCGCCGAGATGGGGCGGCCCGTGTCCGTGCCCACCATGCCGCGAACCATGCCGTCGGTCGTGTGCATGGCAATGGCGCGCACCGAATTTTCGCCCAGATGGCTGGCAACTTCGGCCACCACGCGGCCATTGCCGCCGCCGAGGTCAATGTCCAATGCGTTCAGGATCGCCGGGAGCTGTCCCGCGGGAAACTCCAGATCGAGAACCGGTCCGACTATTTGGGTAACTTTTCCCTTACTCATTTGTTCCTCCGTCAAGAATCAGCTTTTGAGAGCGTCCGCTCCCGAGACGATTTCTATTAATTCCTTCGTTATCGCCGCCTGGCGAGCGCGATTGTACTGCAATGTGAGGGCATTGATCATGTCGCCCGCATTGCGGGTGGCATTATCCATCGCGACCAGTTTTGAGCCGTTTTCACTGGCCCACGATTCAATCAGCGCCTGGAAGATCTGCACTTCGACGTATTTTTCAACAATGGCCGAAAGCACCGCCTGCGCCGACGGCTCAAACAGGATGTCGCCGCCCGCAGCGTCTTCCTTCCTGCCGCCCGCGGACTCCATCGGCAGCAATTGAACCGCCGTCGGATCCTGAACTGCCGCGCTGCGGAACTTGTTGTAGACCATGTATATCTTGTCCACCTTCTCGTGAATGAAGTATTCGATGACGTCTTTGGCAACCTTCTGCGCAAACTGGTAATTGATGTCGCGCGTATAATCCACGTACGCTTTTTCCATCATCACATTGCGGCGCTTCCAGAAATCACGCCCTTTCTTCCCCACGGCGGCAACGTAGATGCCCTTCCCCTCGTTCTCGCGGATGAGATTATGCACCGCCTTGAAGACGTTCGCGTTGAACGCGCCGCACAATCCCTTATCGGAGGAGAACACGAGAATCAGGACGTTTTTCTCCTCCCGCTTCGCCAGCAGCGGATGCGCCGCTTCCTGCGAGACCGCCCCCAACGCGCCGATGACTTCCGCCATTTTGGAGGCGTACGGACGGGACGCGGCAACGGCTTCCTGCGCCTTGCGCAGCTTCGCCGCGGCGACCATCTTCATCGCCTTGGTGATCTGCCGGGTGCTCTTTACCGAGACGATCCGGCGCTTGATATCCCTTAAGCCCGCCATAATTAGAACCGGGCCTTGAATTCTTCGCAGGCCTGGTTGAGGCCCTTCTTGATATCGTCATCGAGAGCCTTCTTGTCGCGGATGGAAGCCAGCACCTGGGGGTGCTTGCTTTCAAGGTATTGCAAATAACCGGTCTCAAATTCGGCGATGCGCTCGACGGCAATGCTGTCCATGAAGCCGCTGGTGGCGAGATAGATGCCCGCAACCTGCTTTTCAACCGGCAATGGCCGGTACTGCGCCTGTTTGAGCAGTTCAACAAGCCGCGCGCCGCGGTTAAGCTGCGCCATAGTGGCCGCATCGAGGTCGGAACCGAACATGGCGAAGGCAGCCAATTCACGGTACTGCGCCAAGTTGAGGCGCAGGGTGCCGGCGACCTGCTTCATCGCCTTGATCTGCGCCGCGCCGCCGACGCGGGAAACGGAGATGCCGACGTTGATGGCCGGGCGGACGCCGGCGTAAAAGAGGTCGCTTTCAAGGAATATCTGGCCGTCGGTTATCGAAATCACGTTGGTCGGGATGTAGGCCGATACGTCGCCCGCCTGCGTTTCAATGATCGGCAGCGCGGTCAGCGAACCGGCGCCCAGATCGTCACTTACTTTCGCGGAGCGCTCCAGTAAGCGGCTGTGGAGATAGAACACGTCGCCGGGGTACGCTTCGCGGCCCGGCGGACGGCGGAGCAACAACGAAAGCTGGCGGTAAGCCGCCGCGTGTTTCGTAAGGTCGTCGTAAACCACCAACGAGTGGCCGCCGTTATCGCGGAAATATTCGCCGATGGCGCACCCGGCATAGGGCGCGAGGTAGAGCATCGGCGCCGGTTCGCTGGCGGTGGCGGCGACGATGGTGGTGAATTCCATCGCGCCGGCTTCTTCCAGCTTTTTGTACACCTGGGCCACAGTGGAGCGCTTCTGGCCGATAGCCACGTAAATGCACTTCACCCCCAGCCCCTTCTGGTTGATGATGGCGTCGATGGCGACGGCGGTCTTGCCGGTCTGGCGGTCACCGATGATCAGTTCGCACTGGCCGCGGCCGATCGGAATCATGGAGTCAATCGCCTTGATGCCGGTCTGCAACGGTTCATGCACCGACTTGCGCTGAATAACGCCGGGGGCGATGCGTTCGATGAGGCCGAAATGGGTGGTCTTGATTGGACCCTTGCCGTCAATCGGCTGGCCAAGACCGTCTACCACGCGCCCGATAAGCGCTTCGCCGACCGGCACCTGCGCGATGCGCCCGGTCCGCTTTACCTCGTCCCCCTCTTTAATGAGGGTGTCTTCGCCGAACAGAACGGCGCCGACGTTGTCCTTTTCAAGGTTCAGCGCCATACCGATGATGCCGCCGGGAAATTCCAGCAACTCGCCAGCCATGGCATTTTCAAGGCCGTAGATACGGGCGATACCGTCACCGACGGAAACAATCGTCCCCACTTCCTTGAGTTCGACGCCTTTCTCGAACCCTTCGATTTCCTTCTTAATTAACGCGCTTATCTCTTCAGCCCGGATAGCCACTTTTTTCAAGCCTCCTGTTCCAATTTTACTTTCAGTGCCTTCAGTTGGTTGCTCATGCTCCCGTCATAAACCTTGCTGCCGACGCGCGCGACCAAGCCTCCGATAAGGGCTTTGTCAACAACCGCTTCGACCTTTGCTTTTTTACCAGTCAGCTTGGAAAATACGGTTTCAAGACCGTTCACTTCATCGGCGGAGAGCGGAAAGGCGCTTTGCACACGTACGCTTTGACGGCCAAGTTTTTCATCCAGCATCGCGTCGTAGACATCGGCGATGTCCGCGGTGAAGCCGATACGGCCGCGCCGCTGCACAACCTCAAGCGAGCGGCGGGCGGGGGCGGAAAGCCCCATCTTGTCCATTACCCCCTTGAGTATCCGCTGTTTGTTTTCATTGGGAAGTCCGGGGTGATTGAGCATTTTCCGCAGGTCGCCGCTTTCGGCATACGTTTGGGCAAACTGCCGGAGGTCGGCCCCCACGGTTTCCATCTGCTTGGCATCCTTCACGGCGCCAAGAATGGCGTCGGCGTACGGAACGGCGATCTTTTTGTCCCTCACTGGCGGCCTCCCACGCTTTGAGCGTACTGTTTCACCGCGGCCTGGTGATCTTTTTCATTCACATTCTTTTTCAGCATATCGGCGGCCATCGCCACGGCCATTTCCACCGCTTCCTTCTTGAGGCGGCCGCGGGCCTTGATGGTTTCGCTTGTCACTTCCGCCTGCGCTTTGTCCAGCAAACGGCGGGATGCGGCTTCAGCTTCGGCAATGATTTGTTTTTTCAGTTTTTCCCCTTCGTCCACCGCGTCCTGGCGGATACGGGCGGCTTCAGACTCGAACGCCTTGAGCTTGCCCTCCAGTTCGGCGAGGCGGCCAAGCGATTCCTTGCGGGCGCGCTCGCTGTCGTCCATCTCCTTCTGGAGCAGTTCGGAGCGCTGCTTGAGGGCGGGAACGACAAAGCGGAAGATGATCCAAAGCAGCCCCGCCAAGAGCAGGGTGAAATTAACGATCCACGCGCCGTCGCGGCGCATTTCAAAGTGGTCGGCGTGCGCAAGTCCTCCGGCGAACGCCGGGGTGGCGGCCAGCATGGCCCAACAGAACAGGGCAAATGCCTTTTTCATCAGCGCGCCTCCCGGCCGAGGAGACGGGTGGCCATATCGCGCGAGAGCTTTTCGGCCTCACCTTTGAGGTTGGCCTCGGCCCCCTTGATGTCGGCCTTGATTTTAACCAGGGCGGCGTCAACCGTTTCGGCGTAGCGCTGGCGGGCGTCTTTCAATATCTTTTCCTGCTCCGCGGCGGCGGACTGGCGCGCGGCGATCAGGGTGGCGGACGTGGCGCGTTTGGCTTCGGCCGACCGGTCATCGTACTCTTTCACCGCCTTGTCGGCGTCATTGGCGGCCTTGGCGGCGTCGGTGTGAAGGCCCTTGAGCGCCTTGTTCCGCCGTTCCACTATCTCCATGACCGGCTTAAAAAGGAAATAGTTGAGAAACAAAATCATGGCAAAAAAATTGATCAGTTGGATCAGGAATGATTCATTCAGTTCTATCATTGGCTTACTGACACCTTATGCTTTTGCGCGCGGCACACACGGGCCGCGGTAAACAACGGTATGGCTCTCCCCGTAAACTGTTTGGACTAAGGGGAATCTCTTAACAGTCCCCCCGACCGTTTCAAGGCCGTAATACTACCAAGAAAACCGCAATCTTTAAACAAAGATTTTTTCGGAAAATGAAAGTTTTTTTCGGCGGCGGGGGCCGCCCGGTTTTCCAGCTATTATCCCCGCAATATCAGCAGCCAAACGGCGGACACCGCGATGGACATGACCGTCACGGGAAGGCCGATTTTGAGGAAATACATAAAGCTTATGGGGTAGCCCGCCTTTTCGGAAAGGCCGGTCGTGACAACGTTCGCCGAAGCCCCCACGATGGTGGCGTTTCCGCCGAGGCAGGCCCCCAAGGCCAGCGCCCACCAAAGAATGGGCGAGCCGTGCAGTTCCGGCAGGTTCCCCGTCAGGTAAGCAACCACCGGCAGCATGGTGGCGGTGTAGGGAATGTTGTCGATGACCGCGCTGGTGACGGCGGAAACCACCAGCACCAGCATGATTGCGGCAAGCGCGTTCCCCGCGGCAATCCCCAGCACCCAATCGGCGACAAGCTGTATCAGCCCGGCCCGTTCGCAGCCGCCGATAATGATGAAGAGCATGATGAAAAAAACAAGGGTACTCCACTCCACGTCTTTTTCCAGATACTTCACCACGTTCTCTTTCGCGGCCAGAAGCAGGAAGGCCGCCCCCCCCAGCGCCGCGATGGAAGGTTCCATGTGAAGCTTGCCGTGCATAAAGAAGAGAAAAATCACCACCGCCAACACCAGCAGCGACATCACCAAAAGGCGCGAATCGCGGATGGCGCACTCCTTTTTCAGCCGCTGCTCCAGCGCGGTGAAATCGGCCACCTTCGCGGCGAGGTATTCGTGGCGGTAGGCGCGCTGCATCATGAATATAAGAAGCGCGGTCATCACCACGATGGGCGGGGTGAGGTCAATCAGAAAATCGTTGAAGGTCAACCCCGCGTAGGAGCCTATCATTATGTTGGGCGGATCGCCGATGAGCGTGGCGGTGCCGCCGATGTTGCTGGCCAGAATTTCGGGCATCAGCAACGCCACCGGGCTGATGCCAAGCACCAGCGCGATATCGATGGTGACCGGCGTCATCAACAGCATGGTGGTGACGTTGTCCAGAAATGCCGAAGCAACCGCCGTCACCACGATTAAAATGGCGGCAAGCCTGAAGACGCTCCCTTTGGAAATCCGGAAACTCTGGTAGGCCAGCCACTCGAAAACGCCGGTCTCCCGCATAATGCCGACGATGATCATCATGCCGAGCAGCAGAAAGACGACGTTGAAATCGACGGCGTGGATGGCGTCCTCAAACGATAAAATAAAGTAATCGGGATTGAACGTCCCCGCCGTGTAGCTGACCAGCAGCATCGCGACCGCCCCCAACAGCGCGGCCAGCGTGCGATGCACCCATTCAAAAATAATCAGCGCATAGACAAACATCAATATCGCCGTTGCGATGTAAAAAGCGGGACCCGCCGCGCGCTTGAGCGCCAGCTTGCCCGCGAACAGCGGTGCGCCGTCCGAAGGGGAAGCCGCATTCACTTTCACCGACTGCGGTTTAAAGCCGCTTTTGGCGGCCAATATCATGATGGCGCCACCCGCAGGCGCATCGGCCGGCATTTCTATATAGAAGGAACCGTTTTCCGAAGTGCTGTAAGCGGCCCCCGCCCGCCCGACGCCAACATATTCCTTATCCCCCACGCGAAGGGTGATTTTCGCCTTGTCCACCGGCTGGCCGTGTTCATCCTGCACCACGCCAAAAAGCGCGCCGCCAGCAAAAGCGGTAATAGGGAAAAATAAAACAAGAAAGGCCCAAAAAACAAAAAAGCCGCCGCGTCTCATTGCGCCACAGAATACGCCACGAAGCGGCGGGGACGCAAACCGGACTATGGTGCGTTGAAACGGTATTCAGCTTGCCTTCGCCATCCGCCGCAACATGATCGGCGCGATGAAGGTGGTAAGCACCACCACAAAAACGGCGACCGCGTAATCGGTTTCGTCCAACACATTATTCCTTTTTCCCACTTCGGCGAAGATCAGCCCCACCTCACCCCGAGGCACCATCGCCATGCCGCAAAACAGTTTTTCCTGAAAGGCTCCTTCGGCCCACATGCCGCTCGCCACTTTTCCCAGCACCGCCGCCGCTGTTAACAAGCCCGCCATCCACCAAAAGCCTGCCGAGCTGAAATCAATCACCCGAAGGTTTATGGACGCGCCGACAACAAAAAAGAATACCGGCACAAACAACCCGCTGATCGGCTTGAGTTGGTGTTCCACTTTTTCGGCAAATGACTCGTGTTTATTCCGCATCGGGCCAACCGGGAGAAAGAAATGGCGGGAAAGGGCGATGCCGGCCGCAAACGCCCCCAAGATGGCGGGCGCATCAAGCTTATGGGCGATTACCGCAAACGCAAGCATAAGGGCGACCGCCAGCGTGGGAATCATCCCTTCGGTCCGGCTGATATTGTTTAGGCGGGTCATCGCGGGAACCAATAGCTTTGCCATCACCGGGGCGATGAGGAGGAACGCGATAATGTAGCCAAAAACCGCCGCCGTATGCCCGACATTCACCTCATGATTCACGGCGAAATCGAAGAGGACGGCAAGAATGAGAACCCCCGCGATGTCATCCAACACCGCCGCGCCGAGGACGGTTCGGGCAAGGGGGGTATCATGCTGACCAATCTCCCGCAGTACCCGCAATGAAATGCCAATACTGGTGGCCACCAGTGTGCCGCAGATAAACATCGTCACGATAAGCGGCAACCCGAGGATCCAAACGCTGACGCCGTAGGCAAGCAGCGCGGGGGCAACAATCCCGGTAACCGCCACAAGAACACTCCGTGGTCCCACCTTTATCAACTGGGCAACGTCGGTCTCCAGCCCCACCTCGAACAGCAACAGTAAAATCCCGATCTCCGCCAGCACCAGCAACACACTATCAATATGCACCCATCCCAAAAGGCTCGGCCCCACAACAACACCGGCGGCGACCTCGCCCAGCACGGAGGGAAGTTTCATCCACGCAAACAGCTCCCCCATCAGTTTGGCCGATAGCAGAATGATAACAAGGCTGATAAAAAAATGAACTATGTCCATGTCATCCCTTATTTGGATTGGCGAAACCCGCAGCTAAAAGACCCGGCCATACAGAGAGCCATTTTACATAAAAACAAAGTTGCACGATACACGGCCGCCTTGTTTTTTCTTCTTCTTGCCAATTTCCACACTATCACTTGGGAGATGAAGGAGGAAAATAACGTTACAGATTCGGCATTAGCAAAGAGACCGGAAACGGGATAATATTAGGTAGCGGAGAAGACGTGGCAACCGGGGTGGAAAAACCGCGTATGCAAAGGACGGTGGGACAATGAAAAAATCTGTTCTGGACCTTATAGAAGTCTCATCCAGCGAAGCAGGCCTGGAACAATACAACCGCCTATGCCAAGGCGTATCGTGGGACGCGGAACTCCGCCATCTGCTCGATGCCAACGGCAAGATGAACATCGCCGCGCTCGCGCTCAAGGGGCTGGCGGATGGCATTTCCACCACGCACCAAGCCTTCATCGTTTCCTCCCCCTCGGGCGTTTCAACCATTTCGCGGCTTGAACTCGAAGATTCGGTGCGCCGCCTGGCGGGAGGGCTTAAGGAGCGGCACGGTGTCAAGCAGGGGGAGGCGGTGGCCATCTTTCTGCCGACCGGGCGCGAGATGGCGCTTTCGATACTGGCGCTGGCGTACGTCGGCGCGGTGGCGGCCCCAATAATAGACACTTACAAGGCCGAGCCGGTCCGAAACCGCTTGGGCAACCTCAAGCCGCGCATCCTTATCACCGCCAAGGGGATGCTGGAAGCGATAGGGCTGGAAGCATCCGAGTTCGTAAAAACCGTGGTTATGGTGGAGGGCGGATTCAGCGAACTTCTCAAAAGCGCGCCCGCCGAGCCGCTGATGGTTGAACCGGGCACGCCGTACATCGTACATTACACGTCCGGCACCTACGGGACGCCGAAGGGGATAGTGCATTCACACGGCGGCGCGGCGGGGGCGTTCCGCACGGCAGAATGGACCTTCAACCTGCGCCCCGGCAAGCGCATCTGGGTCACCGGCCATCCCGGCTGGCTTCCGGCGTCGGTCTACGGCATATTCGGCGCGCTCTTTTGCGGAGCCACGTCGATTCTGCACTCGGGAAAAATCGAGACGCACCTGCTGGGCGACTTGAAGCCGACCGCCGTTTACACCATCCCTTCCGTCATCGCGCAAGCCGTGGCCGGCGGCGCGGCGGCAACCGATTTTTCCAGCATCGAGGTGCTGGCCGCCACTGGCGAACGCCTCAGCCCCACCCTCGCGGCACAGGTGAAGGAACGTACCGGCATCGATATCCTGGGCACTTTTTGCATGACCGAAACCGGCATGATCATGATCTCCAACTTCCCCTTCGCACCGCTGAAAGGCGAATCGGTGGGAATGGCCGTCCCCGGCCTGCGGGCAATGGTCATCAATGAAAACGATGTGGAACTGCCGCCGAACACGCTGGGCATCCTCGCTTTCGAGCGGAACTGGCCTTCCATGATGTACGGCATTTATGGCGACGGCCGCGGCATCGACGACGCCTTTTCCTCGAAACACTTCGTCACCACCGATTACGCATACCGCGACGACGACGGCTACTTCTGGGTGCTGGGGCGCGGCGAGGAATTCATCAAGCGCGGCTCGGAGCGGATCAGCCCTTTCGAACTGGAAGATGTGCTCCTCACCCACCCCGCCGTCGGGGAAGTGGCCGCCATCCAGTTCGTCAAAGACGGGCGGGAACGGATGAAGGTTTTCGCCGTGCTCGCCGCCGGATTCGAGGCGGGGCCGGAGATCATGGAATCGATGAAAGACCACGTGCGCGACAACATGGGAGCCTACGCCGTGCCGGATGAAATCGAGTTCATGGACGAACTCCCCAAAACCCGCACCGGCAAGGTGCTGCGGCGAAACCTGAAAGCCAAAGAACAGAATTTACCGGAGGAATGAGGCGATGCTCTTCGTGGTGACCGGCAGCTTTACCAGGGAATCGTGGAACGCCGCCAAGGGGCAGATAAAAAACCGCAAGAAAAAGGCGGAGGTGAAAATCATCATCGAGCTGATGACGCCGGGGGACAGGCGTTTCACCGGCATTTACGACAGCAAAGACGCCACCAGCCTCTACAAGTATCTCAATCACTTCGAGGGCCTGGAAGTGGCCAATGTGGCCCCCGCCCTGCCGATAGACAACTTGGTCATTATCGACGAGATGGCAAAACGGCCCGACGCCGGGAACGCGGGAGAATAAATCCTATGGGCGACATGCAGCGATTCTTTACGCCAAAGGCCATCGCCGTCATCGGCGCGTCCGGTACGCCGGGAAAAATCGGCTATGTGGTGCTGAGCAACATTATCCGCGGCGGGTATGCGGGAAACGTCTACCCGGTCAATCCGAAAGCGGACGAGATTCTGGGGAAAAAGGTCTATCACAGCGTGGCGGAGCTTCCCGACGGGGTGGAACTGGCCGTGTTCACCGTGCCGCCGAAGGCGGTGAATCCCGAAATCCACGCCATCGGAAAAAAGGGCATTAAAAACGCCCTCATCATCACCGCCGGTTTCAGCGAAGTCGGGCTTGAAGGAAAAACCCTTGAAAGCGAGTTGGCCCTGGCCTGCAAACAGTACGGCATCAGCGTGGTCGGCCCCAACTGCGTCGGCATCATAGACGCGGTGAATCGCCTTAACGCCACCTTCACCGAAAAGGTTCCCGCCCCGGGGCGGATCGCCTTCCTCTCGCAATCGGGGGCCGTCTGCATCGCCATCATCGACTGGTCGCTGAAGAACGGCGTCGGGTTCTCCAAGTTCATCTCCATCGGCAACAAGATGGACATGGACGAGGCAAGCCTCATCGAGTTTTTGGCGGACGACCCGGAGACCGACGTGATCGTCGGCTACCTTGAAAGCGTGAAGGACGGACGCCGTTTTTTCGATATAGCCAAAAAAGCTTCCGTGAAAAAACCCATCGTCCTCTTCAAATCCGGCACCACCGCCGCGGGGCAAAAGGCCGCCAGCAGCCACACCGGCGCATTGGCCGGCTCCGACGCCGCGTTCGACGCCGCCTGCAAGCAATCCGGCGTGCTGCGGGCGAACATCATGGAGCAGCTCTTCGATTTCGCGCTCGCATTCTCCTCCGGGCGGCAGATGACGGACAACCGCATCGGCATCATCACCAATTCCGGCGGCCCCTCCGTGGTGGCCACCGACAGCATTGAACGCAGCACCCTCAAGATGTCCACCGTGAGCGAACCGATGCAGCAAAAGCTCAAGGCGTTCCTTCCCGACACCGCCAACTACAAAAACCCGGTGGACATCATCGGCGACGCCACGGCCGAGCGGTACCGCGACGCATTCGCCGTGCTGAAAGACGAGCCGAACATGGACGCCTTCATCGTGATGATGAGCCCCACCGATCCGCTGAACCCCGAAAAGCTGGCGCAGTACATGATCGATTTCATGAACATGCACAACAAGCCGGTACTGGGCGTATTCCTCGGCGGCAAATCGGTGGAAAGGGCGATGGAGATCGCCGCCGCCCACCGCATCTGCGTCATCCCGACCCCCGAACGGGGCGTGGCGGCGCTGGACAGCCTCAACCGCAAACGGCTCTGGCTGGCGGAAGACCGCACCGAGTCGCGCCCCAACCTGCCGAATAAAGCAAAAGCCAAGCGCCTCATCGACGAAGCGCTGGCGCGCGGCACGATGGAGCTGCCGGAGCAGGAGGCGCGCGGCATCCTTTCGGCCTATGGCATTTACTTTTTCAAAAGCATCATGGCCCAAAAAGCGCGCGATGCCGTGATGATCGCCGACAACCTGGGCTATCCGGTGGTGATGAAGATCGTCAGCCGCGACGTGACGCATAAAAGCGACGCGGGCGGCGTGAAGGTGGGGTTGCACAACGCGGGCGAGGTGTTTCAGGCGTACGACAACATCATGGCAAGCGTGAAAGCGAAGTACCCCGACGCGGTACTTGACGGCATCGCCGTGCAGCCAATGGTGAAGGGGGGACGCGAAGTCATCGTGGGAGCCACCACCGACCCGCAGTTCGGCCCGATGGTGATGTTCGGCCTCGGCGGTATCTATGTGGAAGCGATTAAAGACGTCTCGTTCCGCCTCGCGCCGCTGAGCCTGTTCGATGCGAAAAGCATGATCGCCGAGGTCAAATCGGTGGCGCTGCTGAAAGGGATGCGCGGCGAGCTGCCGAGCGATATCGACTCCATCGTCCATGTGATGCTGCGGGTATCGGCCCTGATGACCGACTTCCCGATGATACGGGAACTTGACCTCAACCCGGTGATGGTATTCGGGGCGGGCGATGGATGCGTGGCGCTCGACGCCCGCATATCGCTGGAACCGAAACCGTAGCCCCCCGCCATGCAACCTGGCTGGGAAGAACTCTACCGCCAGCGGCTCAAATCCGCCGATGACGCCGTCGCGGCCATAAAACCGGCATCGCGCATCTTCATCTCCGGCGGTTGCGCCGAGCCGCGCGCCCTGGTGAGCGCCCTCACCGCCCGCGCCGCGAAGCTTCCCGATTGCGAGATCGTCACCATGCTCACGGCGGGCAAGCCCCCCTACACCGATGAAAAATACGCCGACAGTTTCCGTCTCAATGCCTTCTATATTACCCAAACGCTGCGCGAATCGGTCTGGAAGGGTCTGGCGGATTACACGCCGATACTCCTTTCAGAAGTACCCGCCCTCTTCCGCGGCGGCAGAATGCGCCTCGACGCGGCGCTGGTACAGGTATCGCCGCCCGACAAGAACGGCCACTGCTCGCTCGGCATCGGCGTCGATGTCGCGATGGCGGCCATCGAAAGCGCCGATTACGTGATCGCGCAGGTTAACCGCAACATGCCGCGCACCCACGGCGATACCTTTGTGCCGCTGAAAAGCTTTCACGCGCTGGTGGAACAGGAGGAGGAGCTTATTTCATACGCCGTGGGGCATTGCGGCCCGGCATGCCGGGCCATCGGCCAGAACATCAGCCGCCTGATAGAGGACGGCTCCACCCTGCAAATAGGGATGGGGGCCATCGCCGAAAGCGTGCTGTTGCAACTGGGGAACCACCGCGACCTGGGCGTCCACACGGAAACCTTTTCCGACGCGCTGATGGAACTGGTTAAAAGCGGCGTCATCACCAATGCGCGCAAATCGATGCACAAGGGAAAAGTCATCGCCGCGTTTTGCATGGGAAGCCCGGAGCTCTACGCCTTCGTCAACGACAACCCGATGTTCGAGTTCCACCCCATCGATTACACCAACAACCGGCGGGTGATTGCCGCCAACGACAAAATGGTCTCCATCAACAGCGCGCTGCTTATTGACCTCACCGGGCAGGTGAGCAACTACAGCATCGGCTATGAAATATACGGCGGCATGGGGGGACAGGTGGATTTCTCGCGCGGGGCGGCGCTCAGCCGGGACGGTAAGCCAATCATCGCCCTCCCCTCCACCTCCGAAGACGGGGAAAAAAGCACCATCGTCCCATTCATTGAGGAAGGAACGGGGGTCGTTACAACCCGCGGCGATGTGCACTATGTGGTGACCGAATACGGCACCGCCTTCCTGCACGGCAAGTCGATCCGGGAACGAACCTTGAGCCTCATACAGGTCGCCCATCCGAAATTCCGCGACTGGCTGATGCAGGAGGCGAAGAAACGGCAGCTTGTATATCAAGATCAGGCGCTGAAAAGCGACGCGGTTTACCCGGCGCAATATGAACTGCGGCAGGAGATGGGGGGCGGCCTCATGGTCTTTTTCCGCCCGGTGAAGGCGACCGACGAAAAAGGGCTGCAACGGCTCATCTATGGCATGTCGGCGGAATCGCGCTTCCTTCGCTTTTTCGAGCGGATGAGCCGGTTCCCGCACCGCAAAGCGCAGGAGCTGACGGCGGTGGATTACGAGGGCGATATGGCCATCGTCGCCATCGTCGAACGCGAAGGCGCGGAGGAAATCATCGCCGCCGGACACTATATGCTCAGCCCCCGCAGCGGCATGGCCGAGGTCGCCTTCATGGTGGCGGACGAATACCACAACCGGCACATCGCCAGCTTTTTGCTGAAATACCTGATACAGATCGCCCGCGAACATGGCGTGAAAGGGTTCTTCGCCTCCGTGCTGCTGCAAAACAAGGCGATGGTGAAAGTCTTTTTGAAATCCGGCTACGAAGTGAAAATAGAAGACCTCGACGGCGAGTACCGCGTGACCTTCACCTTCGACAAGCCGCTGAAGGAGTGACCATGACGTTGCGTGTGGGCGACAAGGCTCCCGACTTTGAACTGCGCGACCAACACGGCGCGTCGGTGCGCCTCTCCACCCTACTTGGTCAAAAGCCGGTGGTGCTCTTCTTTTACCCGAAAGACGACTCCCCCATCTGTACGCGCGAGGTCTGCGCCTTTCGTGATGCACATGCCGGGTTTGCCGCCGCCGGGGCCGAAGTGCTGGGGATAAGCATGGATGGCATGGAAAGCCACAATCTTTTCTCCAGCAAACACGCGCTGCCCTATCGCATCCTGAGCGACGAAAAAAAAGATGTCCTCGCGCTCTACGGCGTCAAAACGATACTCGGATTCATGCCGGAGCGGGTGACATTTGTTATCGGCAAGGACGGCGTGATCCGTCATGTGTACAGCGCCATGCTGCGTGGAACCAAGCACGCCGAAGAAGCCCTGGCGGCGCTCAGGAAGATCACGTAATATCCTGGAGGATTTCATGGAACTTGAAACAGGCGCAAAAGCACCGTCGTTTTGTCTGCTCGACCACAACGAAAAAGAAACGGCCCTGAAGGATTTTGCGGGAAAATGGGTAGTCCTCTATTTTTACCCGAAAGACAACACCCCCGGCTGTACCACCGAAGCGGTGGAATTCACCGCGCGGTTGAAAGATTTTGAAAAGCTGGGGGCGGCAATTCTGGGGGTCAGCGCCGACAGTCCAAAAAGCCACCGCGCTTTTATTGAAAAACAGAAGCTCGATCTGCGCCTTTTAAGCGACACGGACAGGAAAATGCTTCAAGCCTACGGCGTTTGGCGGAAAAAGAAAATGGCCGGGCGGGAATATATGGGAATCGTTCGAACCACCTGCCTGATAGCGCCGGACGGCAAACTGGCAAAAGTCTGGCCCAAAGTGAAGGTGAAAGGACATGTGGATGATGTACTGGCGGCGCTCAGAAAACTTAAAGGGTGAACCGCATTCCGGCGGGAAATTTTCATTTTTGCCGCTTTTCCCGCTGGCGGTTCTGCTAACGGCAACTATCGCGGCCGCCGACCTTTACAAGTGGGTTGACGATGCGGGTCAAACCCACTACACGGACGATCCCGGCCGCATCCCCGCGGAAAAAAGGAAAAAGACCAAAACCATCACCACCAAAGATAGCCCTCCCGCCGCTCAATCTTCCAATGCCGGTACCGAAAGGGAAACCCAAGCCGATCCCCCGCTCTCCGCGGGAGGAAAAAACGGTTCAATCCCGCCCCCTTACCAGTCCACCAAGGGGCCAAAGTATCCCAACCTCATAGCTGATGGCGAGATACTTCCCGATGCCGATTTCACCGGCCTTGATGGCGTACGCCACAGCGTGCGGAGCTTGAGGGGAAAAATCGTCTTGCTTAACTTCTGGGCCACATGGTGCGGCCCCTGCCGTAATGAAATGCCGTCGATGCAACGGCTCTTCGCCGAACTGGGCGGCAAAAGGGATTTCTCCATGCTGGCGGTTTCCGAAGAAGCGGCTGACAAGGTAAAAGCTTTTTGGGGGCAACAGCAATACCGCTTTCCCGTGGCGCTGGCGGGAGCAAAACAATCATCGACACGTTTCGGCGCGTCGAGCATCCCCACCACCTACATACTGAATCGCGACGGGCGCGTGCTCTTCTGCCAAGTGGGAGGCATTGAATGGGACGAACCGCGGATGGCCGCATGGCTGCGGCAATTGGTGGAAACACGATAGCCGCCCCGGGCGGCGCGGGTTAGGCGCGCGGCGCGCCGCCCCCCAGTAAGCGGGCGGCTTTTTCCTCCGAGACGTTGAACTGCGCCATCATTTCGCCCAAGCGGCGTGCAGAGCCATCGATCCGCTCGGTCTCCAAGCCGGTGGCATCCACCTGCCGGTTGTTGTCCACGGCCATCCGGCTCACCGTTTCCACCGCCGTGACCATCCGCGTGATTCCCGTTTCCTGCTCCTCGAGCGCGCGGTTGACCATCTGTATTTCCTTCGTGATGCGGTTCACTTCGTCCGCCACGCCGCGCACCGCCGCGGCCTGTTCCTTGAGCGACATGCTCATCCGGTGCGCCCCTTCCTGAATGGCGCCAACCATGCCGAAAATTTGCGTTGTGGCCTTTTCCTCCTCAGCGGCGCTGGCGTTGATGTGGCGCGCCATGCCGAGAATTTCGGAGTTTTTCGAGGCGATGTCCTCCCCCGCTTTTGCCAGCGTGCCGATGGCGCGGCGGATTGAGTCCACCTCATCCGACACGCGGGCCACCGCCTTGACGACGTCTCCCGATACTTTGTACTGCTCGGCGCTGGCGGCGGCGATACCGTTGATGACCACAAGGTTCGTTTCCACCCCGTGGACAATCGTTTCCAGCGCCACGCCGGAATTGCGGGCAAGCTCCACCCCCTCGGTCACGCGCAACGTCCCTTTTTCCATCGACGCCACGGCATCCGCGCTTTTGCGCTGAATACCGCCTATCAGCTCTGAAATCGTTTTGGTTGCGGCCTGGCTCCGTTCGGCCAGCTTGCGCACCTCTTCCGCCACCACGGCGAACCCTTTGCCGTGCTCGCCGGCGCGGGCCGCCTCGATGGCCGCGTTGAGCGCCAACAGATTGGTCTGCTCGGCGATGTCATCGATCACATCCACAATGGCGCCGATGTCTTCCGCGCCGCGCGAAAGCCCCTCCACCACGCCGGCGCTCTCCGTCACGATATCCTGGATGTTCCGCATGGCGCTTATCGCCTCGTCCAGCGCTTTGCGCCCCTTGGCGGCGTTCCGCCCGTTATCATCGGCGATGGCGGCCGCGTTTTCGGCCCTGGCGCCCACTTCCTTCATGTTGGCCGCCAGTTCCTCGATGGCGCCGCCCATCTCCTCCACGGCGCGGCCGATGGTGTCGGCGTTCCCCGCCACCGATCCGATCATGCTGTTCACATGTCCCACCGAACCGTGCGACGCCGAAACCGCCCCAAGGATTGAATTGATATTTTTGGTTACCTCGCGGATGGAAACCACAATCTGCTCGACGGCCGACGAAGCGGCGTCGACCGATTGCGCCACGCCCGCCGACCGGGTTTCGACTTCCTTGATGGAACGGCTCACCTGTTCGGTTGCGGCGGAAATACCGACCGCCGAGCGGGAAAGGTTCTCGCTGTTCCGGGTCACTTCGCGGATGGAAACCCCTATCTCCTCGATGGAGGAAGACGTCTCGTCCACCGCCCGGCCCTGTGCCTCGGAATTCGCTTTTAGCTGGCGCATCTTCGCGGCGATTGAGCCGCTGTCGCCCGCCACCTTCAGCGCGTGGACGCGGATGTTGATCATTACGTCTTCAAGCCGCTCCGCCATCGAGTTGGTGGTGCGCATCAGCAGCCCCACCTCGTCCTTATCGGACATTATCTCGATCCGCGGGGTAAGGTCGCCTTCCGCCATCTTGCGATTGGCCGCCACCAACAGCATGATGGGACGCGCCAGCATCGCGGCAAACCAATAGGATGCCACCACGATGACCACCACCGCCAGCAGCATAAAGCCGGTGATGCTCCATGTAACGGCGGCCAGCGGTTCCATCGCTTCCGCCAAGTCGATATCCACTATGATGGCGTTGGCCGCAT
This sequence comes from Nitrospinota bacterium, assembly GCA_016217735.1. NCBI lineage: Bacteria > Pseudomonadati > Nitrospinota > Nitrospinota bacterium. Next base: position 20,392 of record JACRGQ010000063.1, on the reverse strand, counting down.
CCCCCGCCGTAAGCGGGCCGTAGGCGCTGAGCGCCGTGCGCCCCCGTAGGCCGCGCGTCTCCTTTACGCCGCTTTTCCCCTGCAATGCGTCACGCATGGCGGAACTATCAACATTTTTTTCCAGGACGGCGGACGTGGCGGCGAAACGGCTCTCGGTCAAAATTGCCCCGTTCTCCCCCACCAGATACGATTCGCCGGTTCTGCCCAACCCCGCTTCGGCACGCATGATGGCATTGAGGCGGTCTTTGGGAATCTTCACCGCCATTACGCCAAGCCGTGAGCCGTTTTTGGCAAAAATGGGGGCGGCGGCGAAAGCGGCGGGCATCCCCATATCCGGCGTGTAGGGGGCAAACTCGGAAATGAATACCGCGCCGCGCTCGGCCCCGGACGCCTTGCGGCAAACATCCTGCAAACCCCCGCGGCCCGGGCCGGCGGCAAGCAGATTCGCGCCAAGCTCTTCCTTCCGCTGAGCGGAATAAATCACCTCGCCGGCAACGCTGATGAAATAAAGATCGCCGAATCCGTACTCGCGGAGGAACTCCGCGTACTGCTGCTGCATTTCGCCCATGGCGCGCGCGGAGCCGCCGCGCGGCGCCGCGGCAACATCGGCAAACCCCTCAGCCACCCGGTGGCCGGCGGCAAAACTCCGCACGCTCGACAAAATGCCGGCGTACCAAGCCTCAACCTCCGCCCGCTTGTTGTCGCGCACGGCAACCAGCAGCCGCTCGGCGGTCAACTTTACCGCCTCCGCGCCGGCGCGGTAGGTGACGATACCGGAAAAGAGTATCCCTCCCAAGCCGAACATCAGCAGCACGAGAACTATTTTAACGCGCAGCCGCAGCCCGGCGAACTGTTCCCTTATTTTTCCCCGCATGATTCCCCCGCTCGTTCCATCAAGGAAAAATTGTACCATGCCCCCCGATGAACCCTATAACCCTTTTGCGGCGGCCGGACCGGTGCGCCACGGCATTAGGCGCGCTCAGGGCAAGCCGTTCAACGCGTCCATGAAATACCGGTCTATCAGCCCTTTCACCGCCACACGGGTATTTTCATCGGCGATTTCGTCCAACCGGTTATCCGGGCGGTTCTGGTTGATCTGCGATTTATAAACGATAGCGCCGGTTTCAACATTCAGCTTGGCCCCCCAGCAGTCGGCGGGATTTGATCCCCGCGCCTTGAGCAACGTCAAACAGTCGGAATGCCATTCGCCGCCGGCGGCCATCGCCCCATTTTTGATATCCGCCACAACCTTTACGGTGCCGCGATGACCGGCGGCCAGTTCACCCAACAGCGCGGGCGAAACCGGCCCATCGAGAACGATGTTCTTGAATGGGCCGCCGCCCATCAAATGCCCTCTGCTTGGTCCGGCTGCCCGCCCGCGCCGTGGGGCGGCACGAACATCCCGCCGGAAATGATGAGCTTGAAACCATCCTCCACCGACATATCGAGTTCGGTCACATCTTCCTTCGGCAGCGCGAGAAAGAAACCGGAGGTGGGGTTCGGAGTGGTGGGGATAAAGACGTTTACCACATCCCTTCCGGCGCGGGCGCTTATTTCGCTCTGGCCGGTATTGGTGATGAAGACGATGGTGTATATCCCCTTGCGCGGGTATTCGATCATGGCCACCTTCTTGAACGCCATGCCGCCGCTGGAAAAGGTTTCGATCATCTGTTTGGAGGCGGAGTATATCCCTTTGAGGCCGGGTATCTTCACGATTAACGATTCGCCCATCGCGATGAACTTGCGTCCCACGTAGTGTTTCGTGATGAGGCCGACCGCGAAAATCAGCGAAATGGTGACAACCACCCCGATGCCGGGGATGCGGTATTCGGGATCAAGATGCGCCCCGAAAAGGATGAGAAGCTGGGTGATGAGCGGACTGAATATCCCATCCACGCCGGTGAAGACGAACCGGATGACGACTATGGTGACGGCGAGCGGCAACGTGATAAAGAGGCCGGTGAGGAACGTGTTGCGCAGCGCGTGCTTGGCTTTTTTCAGCATTGGCAGTCCCGCGCGGTAACCGGCCCTATTTTTTCCATTATCTTCAAAAAAACGCCGGCCAGCGCTGGTTGCCGGCGCGTCAGAAGTCCACCGTCATGCCTTCCCGCGCGCCGAAAACGTCGATGGTGAGACCCGCGGCGGCGATACGGTTTCGCATATCCTCCACGATCTTTTTCTCGTCGTCGTCTTTACGGTCGGGGTCGTGGTGAAACAGGGCATAGCGTTTTATGCCCGACTTGGCGACCAATCCGAAATTGTGGGCGGTGGAACTGTGTCCCCATCCCACATGCGAGGGATATTCCGCCTCGGTGTATTGGGTATCCATCACCAGCAGATCGGCCCCGCGTATGAAGTCCACCAGCCGCCCGTTTTGCTCGGCAATGATCTGGTTCATCTCTTCTTCGCTCTCCTCTTCCCCGAGGAAATTGTAGTATGGCTCATGGTCGGTGCAGTAAACCACCGCCTTACCTTCTTTTTCAAACCGGTAGCCGAGGCAAAGTACCGGGTGATTGAGGTACTTCGTGCGGATGTTGTAGCCGCCGATGTTGATATTTTCCTCTTTCAGTTCATGGTAGTGGATTTTCGCCTGAAGCTCGGCCACGCGCACCGGGAAGTAGGTGTATTCCATCTGCCGGTCGAGAATTTCCTCCAGCGATTTTTCGTAATGCACCGGGCCGTAGATATGCACGGTGTAACCGGGAATCAGCAACGGGGCGAAGAACGGCAGTCCCTGTATGTGATCCCAATGCGTGTGGGAGAAGAAGAGGTGTATCTCTTTTTTGTCTTTGTGGTTGCGGGCCAAATCGATGCCGAGCTTGCGGATGCCGGTGCCGGCGTCGAGCACAATCACCGGGCTGCCGCTATCCATCAGTTGCAGGCAGGAGGTATTGCCGCCGAAATGGGCGGTATCCGGCCCCGGCGCCGGTATTGAACCCCGCACCCCCCAAAAGCTCAAATTCATATTTTGCTAATTCTTAAGAAAAACTTTCGCGTCTTCAACTGATTTCCCCAAGTCTTTAAAAACATCGTCTACCCCATTTTCAGAGATTTTAAGTATATCCCAAACTTCGGGTGAAAGCATTTCCATTCCGGCGCGCCCCTTGATCCCGATTTCAGCCCGGTTGCAATACCAGTCGGTCAGGTGAACGGCCGCCTTCACTTGGTCGTTTGGGCGGCCGAACTTCGGGGAGTGATGCTCGGCGATGGTTTCGCGCAGTTGCTCCGGCAGTTCCCACTTTTTCGCGATAAGCATGCCCAATTCCGTATGGCTCACCCCCATGAATTTCTCCTCCACCTCGGATTTCGCCACGCCGGGCCGGTATGCGGGATCGGAGAGACGGGCATATTCGTCCGGCAGATGCTGCACAAAAATAACCTTGCCGATATCGTGCAGCAGCCCGGCGATGAAATATTCGTCGCGCTCCTGCGCCGGCACACCGAGGCGCGCCGCCACGGTTTTGCTCCCCACCGCCACGCCCAGCGAATGTTCCCAGAATTGATCGCTCGTAAAAAACCTGAAGTTGTTGCGCATTTTCATGCTGCCGATCACCGCGCTGCCGAGGGCCACGTTTTTGATCGTGTTCACCCCCAGCAGGATCACCGCGCGGTTGAGCGAAACCACCTCCTGTTTCATGCCGAAGTAGGCGCTGTTGATAAGGCGTAACACTTCCGCGGTAAGCACCGGGTCGAGGCTGATTGCGTGAATGAGATCTTTGGGCGAAGCACGCAGGTCATTTGACAGGTGCATCACCTTCGCCACAGTCATGGAAAAACCGGGAAGACGGTCGATGTGTTTTGTTATTTCCTCTTTTACCATATTGATAATTTATCTGTTTCACCCATTATCATAACGGTTTCACACCTTGCGTCAAAACAGTTTTTATCTTACTCCCAGCGGAGCGCGTCGAATCGATCCGCCACCGGCGCGGGGGGAAGCGATTTCAAAAACGTCTTGCCGTACCCTTTGCTCCGGATGCGGCTGTCGGCGATCATCATGATGCCGCGGTCGGTGCGGTGGCGGATAAGGCGCCCGATTCCCTGCCGCAGGGCCAGCACCGCTTCGGGAAGCTGGTACTCGGTGAACGGTTGGCCGCCGTTCTTTTTTATCCGGTCGATACGGGCCGCCAGCACGGGGTCGCCGGGGGAAGAGAACGGCAGCTTGTCTATGATGACGCAGGAGAGCGATTCCCCTTTCACGTCGACTCCCTGCCAAAAACTGCTGGTGGCCAGCAGCACGCTCTCCACCTCCGAACGGAACCGCTCAAGCAGCGCGGTGCGGGACGCTTCTCCCTGCATCAGCAGGGTGTACGGCAGGCGGCCGGTCAGCCGCTTGCGGATTTCATACATGCCCCGGAACGAGGTGAAAAGAAAGAGCGTCCGCCCCTTCACCAGCGTAATGAGCTTGACCGCCTCTTCGGCCAGCGCGTCGGTGAATTGCGGCGACGCGGGATCCGGCAGGCGGGGGAGGTATATCTGCGCCTGTGTGGCGAAATCGAACGGGCTGGGCAGCGCCATCGTTTCGGCGGCGTCCAGCCCGAGGCTTTTGCGGAAGTAGGAGAAATCCCCCGCGGCGGCGAGCGTGGCGGAGGTAAAGATGGTGGTGTGGCCGGCGTAGAGGTTGGCGCGCAGCAATGGCGCCACGTCGATGCTGGAGGCGTTAAGGTAGACCCCGCCGCCGCGCGTCTCGCCCCAGAAAATGTACTCGTCGCTCTCGGCCTTGAGTATCGCCCGCAGATCCGCGGCGATGGCGAAATGGCGGTGCGCCATGGCGCGGGTGGAATCGGGAAGCGGGTCTATTTTCCCTATCTTTTCCTCCAAATACGCCAACGACGTCAACAGCGCCTCCGCCGCCTCCGCATCCGGGGGCGTCTCTTTCAGGCTGAAGCGTCTCTCTTCCTTCCCGTGGCGCTGAAAACGGGAAAAGAAATTTTTGGCACGGGTGTCGAGGTTGTCGAGGTCGCGTATCAACTCCGGCCGGTTGGGGGGCTTGGCCTCGTCCAGTTCGCGCAGGGTATCGCGCACCAGTTCTTCCAGCCGGTGGTTGCTGACGGCAAAGCCGAAATACTGCGCCGCGATCTCCTCCACTTCATGCGCCTCGTCGAAAACCACCGCCTGATAATCGGGCAGCACATTCCCCGCCCCTTTGCCGCGCAACGCCAAGTCGGCGAAAAAAAGATGGTGGTTCACCACCACCACCTGCGCGGCTTCCGCCTCCTTGCGCAACGCCCCGACGAAGCAGTCGGTGCCGCGTGGGCATTTTTGGGCGATGCAGAAATCGGTGTTGCCGCAAACCTGCGCCCAAAGCGGGTGCTCTTCGGGCACGGCGGACAGTTCCGCCTTATCGCCGGTCTTGGTGGTTTGAGCCCATCCGAGAATGGCATCAAACAGCTTGGCCTCCCCCTTGCGCTCCAGCAACGGCATCTGGGAAAACCGCTTGAGCCGGAGCGGACAGAGGTAGTTGCCGCGGCCTTTCATCATCACGGCGGTGAACTCGCGCCCTATGTATTGGCGCAGGAAGGGGATGTCCTTAAAAAATATCTGCTCTTGCAGGTTTTTGACGCCGGTGCTGACCACCACCTGCAGGCCGGAGAGGATGGCGGGGACGAGGTAGGCCAGCGTTTTGCCGGTGCCGGTGCCGGCCTCCACCACCAGTTGGCCGCCGTGGGCGAGGGTTTTCGCCACGGCGTGCGCCATGGCGAGCTGTTCGGGGCGGTGTTCGTAATCGGCCAAGTGCCGCGCCAGCAATCCCCCATTTGGGGAAAAGACTTCGTCGATGGCGGGCACCGGCTTCCCGCCCCCCCCCCTTAGATGGTGCGGCCGACCGCCAAAGCGACCGGGCGGAGCTCTTCCATCAACCGGCTGAACTTTTTCGGCTTGAGCGACTGCGCGCCGTCCGAGTAGGCGGCTTCGGGACGGTTATGCACCTCGATCATCAGGCCGTCGGTGCCGCAGGCAACCGACGCCTTCGACATGGAGGCGACATACTGCCAGTAGCCGGTGCCGTGCGACGGATCGACGATGACCGGCAGATGGGTAAGCTCTTTCAGCACCGGCACCGCCGAGAGGTCGAGCGTGTTGCGGGTGGCCGTTTCGAAGGTGCGGATGCCGCGTTCGCACATGATCACGTCGCGGTTCCCTTCGGCGAGGATGTATTCGGCGCTCATCAGCCATTCCTGGATGGTGTTGGCGAGGCCGCGTTTGAGCAGCACCGGCTTGCGGGTCTGCCCGATCAGCTTGAGCAGCGAGAAATTCTGCATGTTGCGCGCGCCGATCTGGAGGATGTCGGTGTACTTATAGATCAGGTCGAGGTCGCGCGGGTTCATCACCTCGGTGACGATGGGGAGACCGGTTTCATTTTTCGCTTTCTGCAGCAGCTTCAGCCCCTCTTCCTCCATCCCCTGGAACGAGTAGGGGGAGGTACGCGGCTTGAACGCCCCGCCGCGGAGTATCTGCGCGCCGGCGGCCTTCACATCTTTGGCTATGCCGATGATCTGGTCTTCCCCTTCCACCGAGCAGGGGCCGGCCATCACCACAATGTGTTTGCCGCCGATCTTCACCCCATCCACGTCGATGATGGTGTCTTCTTTCTTCACTTCGCGCGAACAGAGCTTGAACGGCTTCAGGATCGGCACCACGCTTTCGACGTAGGCCAGCGATTCCATCGATTCGAGGCGCGATTTGTCGCGGCCGTCGCCGACGGCGGCGATGACGGTTTTCATTTCCCCCGCCAGCTTGTGGGGGGTGTATCCGGTCTCGCGGATCAGCCGCTCAACTTCTTCTATGGCCTCTTGCGGAGCGCCCGCTTTCATCACGATAATCATCTGTGTCTGCTCCCTTTGTTAATCCGGTAAACAATATATGATACCGTCCTTGCGGTCAAATCCCAAACCGCGGCGCGGCCTTTATTGGGGAATTTAAACTGATCCACTGCCCCTTTTTGCGCCTTCCCCGCCAAACGTGATTGGCCCGGCGGCGCGTTCTCTGCTATGATCCGGATATTATGGCATTGGGTGATTTAAGCGTTCTGGAGCAGGAAGAAGCCGCGCTGGCACAGGTGCTGCTCAAGCACAACCTGCTGAAGGAAGAGGATATGAACCGCTTCCTCGCTTACCGCGTCAACCGCCACGCCGCCGGAAAAAAATTCATCGGCGGAGTGCTGATCGACCTCGGCTACATCACGCAGGCCGACATCGACGCGTATGTAAAGGAAAACCAGGAGGCGCATACCACGTTCCTCAGCAAAATGGCGGATGAAGGGTACCTGACCCCCGAACAAGGGGCTCTCGTGCTGCAAAAAGTGAAGGAAACCGGAAGCGACGTGATTACGGTCATCAACGACCTGAACATCATGACGCGCGAAAATTACATCCGCATTTTTAACAACCGGGCCTCCACCCTCCGGCTGGGGGAGTGGCTGGTTCTGGAAAAAAAGAAAATAACCCAAAAACAGCTCGACCACGCGGTGAAGGCGCAGAGCATCAATACATTCGACGACTATTTGAAGTTCCACAGCATCGTGAACCCCGAAGTGGTGGACAAGATCAAGGAAAAACTCGCCGGCTGATCCCGTTGCTTCCTTGGCAACGTTCTATGGTTGGGCGCACTCGGCGGTATCCCCCTTGGCCTTCTTCACAATATGCGGGATGGCGCGGTGAACCGCCTCAAGGTTTTCCACCGCCGCTTTGGGGGCGCCTGGAAGGTTGATCACCAACACAGCCCCGATCATCCCCGCCAGTCCCCGCGAAACGACGGCGTTTACCGTTTTTTCCAGCGAAGTGGCGCGCATCGCCTCCGGGATGCCGGGAAGCTCCCGTTCCAGCAGCGGCTTTGTGGCTTCGGGCGTAACGTCGCGCGGGGAGACGCCGGTGCCGCCGCTGGTCAACACCAGATCAACCGCGCCGCTCTTGGCCATCCGCATGATCTCCGCCCGCAATGGCTCCACCTCGTCCGGCACGATGGCGGCATGCACCACCGTATAGCCGTTCTTCTCCAAAAATCCACGCAACGCCGGGATGCATTTATCCTCTTTGCCGCCCCCCGCGGAACGCGAATCGGACGCAACCACTATCCCCACCCTAACCATTGAGTTTTTTCCGATAGTCATCCAGACACTGCTGCGAGCAGAAATACTGCGTGGTGGCCCCGGTGTTTACCTTGACCGCCTGATCGGTGGCTATCCACGCGCCGCACGACGGATCCTGCGCCATATCGGCGGCACCGGTTCCCGGCGCCCCGCCACCCGGCGGCTGCCGCTGATTGCCGCGGCCGTGCGGCGTGATGACCTCAATATGGAAGCTTGCGCGGAATATCCGGCCGATGAGCCGTATCACCAAGAGGAACACGAGCACCCAGAGCGCGAAGCGTAGCAATCCCATGCGCCGATTGTACTCCGCGCCGCGGGAGCGGACAACCTCGGAAAGCGGGACAGTTTGTCCGGTTTTGCCCTCCACGGCTGTCCGTATAGCGGACGGCTCCTGTATAAAAGGCCGGAAAAACAGCCGTATAACGATGGCATGTGGATTGCTCTATGAAGTCCCGAGGAACTTTGTCCCTTGACGGGATAATGCCGGACTGATACCTTTCAAGAAGCATACATAATTTGCATTTTTAGGGGAAAACCAGGGTGCCTTTGAACAAACGTCTTTTGCTAGCACTCTCTCTATTCGCCCTGATTCTATTCGGCCACCCCCACTCTTCTTATGCGGCCGATTTTGGCAGCCTGATCAGCCCCGGCGAACTCGGATCGTTCCACGCCGATCTCGAAGGGCTTTCAAACTGCACCAAGTGCCACACCAAGGGCGAAGGGCTTCCGAACGCCAACTGCACGTCGGTGGGCTGTCACGCCGGCGTGGCGGCGGCCCAAGCCATTAAAAAGGGGTTGCACGGCGGCGTGGCGGACCAGCAATGCGTGAAGTGCCACAAGGACCATAAAGGACGCGGTTACCGCGGCACCGAAGGGGACATCAAGAAATTCGACCACGCCACCACCGGCTACAAGCTGGTGGGCAAGCATTCACCCGTCGAATGCATCAAGTGCCACACCGCCAAAACCAAAAAAGGGATCGTCAGCTACGCCGGCCTTGAAACCGCCTGTTTCAGTTGCCACAAAAAAGACGATATCCACAAAGGCACGCTCAAGGAGAAGTGCGAAAACTGCCACAACACAAACGGCTGGAAAGGCAAAAACGTCACCTTCGACCACGACAAGCCCTACAAGCTGGAAGGCAAACACGCCAAAGTGGAATGCGCCAAGTGCCACACCGTGAAGGGATTGTTCCAGGTGGAGAACAAGGAACAGTGCATCACCTGCCACAAGAAAGACGACAAGCACAAAGGGGGCCTGGGGCCGAAATGCGAAAGCTGCCACGTGCCGGCCAACTGGAAACAGATACAGTTCGACCACAAGACAACCAAATACCCGCTGCTGGGAAAGCACGCGCAAACGCCGTGCGAGAAATGCCATGTGGAAAGGGCCAAGGGGGTCTTCAAGATTGCGAAGTACGACGCCTGCGACGCCCCCGGCTGCCACGACAAAGGAAAGTTCGGCAACGTGCATGACAAGCAGTTCGCCGGGAAAAAATGCGAAGAGTGCCATGCCGTGCAGGGCTTCAAGCCGGCCACCTTCAAACATGAAGACCCGGCCTATCCGGGCTACAAGCTGAAAGGCAAACACGCCAAGCTGGAATGCGAAAAGTGCCACCGCCCCGACGCGGTCACCAAAGTGGCGCTCTTCAAGCCGATACCCAGCGACCGCTGCGACAACGCGGGATGCCACGACATCAAGGAGCGGGGCAACATCCACGGCCCGCAGTTCAAGGGCCAGATGTGCGCCGGATGCCACAACGAGGAGAACTGGAAGCCGAGCCTGTTCGACCACGCGGCCGCCGCGTACAAAGGCTACAAGCTGAAGGGCAGGCATACCGCCCTGAAATGCGACAAGTGCCACGCCCCCGACGTGGTCACCAAAGTGGCGCTCTTCAAGCCGATAGCCAGCGACCGCTGCGACGGCGCCGGATGCCACGACATCAAGAGCCGCGGCAACATCCACGGCCCGCAGTTCAAGGGCCAGCTGTGCGCCGGCTGCCATAACGAGGAAAACTGGAAGCCGAGCCTGTTCGACCACAACGCCGCCGCATACAAAGGCTATAAGCTGGAAGGCAAACACGCCGCCATGAAGTGCGACAAATGCCACCGGCCCGACCCGCTCACCCAGGTGGCGCTCTTCAAGCCGATAGCCGCCGACCGCTGCGATAACGCCGGGTGCCACGACATCAAGGAGCGGGGCAACATCCACGGCCCGCAATTCAAGGATGCAAAATGCGAGCAGTGCCACACCCCGAAAGAGTGGAAGCCGAGCCTGTTCGACCACAACGCCGCCGCATACAAAGGCTATAAACTGGAAGGCAAGCACGCCGAAACGAAATGCGACAAGTGCCACAAAACAAACGGCGGCGGCATCCCGACATTCCGCGGCATCGACGCGAAGAGCTGCGCCGGCGCGTATTGCCACAAAGACCCGCATGCCGGCCAGTTCCGCGACAAGGCATGCGAGCAGTGCCACACCCCGAAAGACTGGAAACAGCTGACCTTCAACCACGGCACCCAGGCGCGCTTCCCGCTGGAAGGCAAACACACCGGCGTCACCTGCGAAAAGTGCCACGAAGGCAAGGTCTGGAAGCCGCTCAAATCCGAGTGCCTCGACTGCCACCGGAAACAGGACGACAAAGCGCACCAGGGCAAGATGGGACCGAAGTGCGAACAGTGCCACACCGCCGTGAACTGGGAGCCTAAGAGCTTCTTCCACGAAGTGACCGGCTTCACCCTGCAAGGCGCCCACACGCAGATCGCCTGCAACGAGTGCCACAAAACCAAGGGCATCTTCACCGGACTTGGATCCGACTGCGTGAAGTGCCACACCGATCCGCACTACAACCAGTTCGGCCCCGCGGCCTGCGGCCAGTGCCACACCGCCAAAAACTGGTTCCCGGAAAAATTCCGGCATACCGAGACCGGCTTCCGGCTTGAAGGGGGACACCGCGCCGCCACGTGCGAGCAGTGCCATCAGGCGCGCAACTACCGCAACACCCCGCAAACCTGCTACCTCTGCCATGTGGCCGACTTCACCAAGCCGGCCGCCGCGGCTTTCCACTCCAGCGGCAACACCAACTGCGTGGTATGCCACAAGAGCGGCGCATTCACCTGGACGGGAGCCACATTCAGCCACAAGAGCATGACCTTTACCGGGGCGCACATCGCGGTGAAGAACGACTGCGCCAAGTGCCACGCCGCCAGCGGCGGCACACTCTCGATCCCCGCCACATCGGTGGAATCAGGCTGCTTCAAGTGCCACACCTCCGGCGCGACGCCCGCCATGGCGCCAAGCCTGACCTATCAGGGCAAGCATACCGGCGCGAATCCGTGCCCGACGGACTGCGCCCTCTGCCACACGACATCGACCTTTAAGAACCCGGCCTATAACGGACCGGCCTGCAATTGATGGTGACGGACATGAAGAAGGGAATATTTACCGCCGGGTTGCTGGCGGGGCTGATGGCGGCCGCGCTCCCCTCCCCGGCTTCCGCCGTGGAAATCAAGGGACGCGTTTCAGAATCGCTCTTTATGCAAAACGACGACGCGGCCAACCAGACCTACAATTTCACCCGCACCCGCCTCTACCTCAATGCGCTCGGTCTGGCCGATAAAACCGACTTCCACTTCGACGGGCAATACCGCACCGTGGGCGGCAAGGACTACAACAGCCATATCGACAACACCCGCATCGACCAGGTGAATGTCGATATGCAACATGTGGCCGGCACCGGAACCAGGCTGACCCTCGGCCGGCAGTACATCGACCCGATGCCCGGCGCGAAGGTGGACGGCCTCAACGCGGATTTCGCCTTGGGCGAGACGGCCGGGGCGGGGCTTTTTGGGGGAACCAAGGCCGACCCGTTGCAAGACTACTTCACCAGCGACTACACCACCTACGGACTCTACACCTACCTGCGCACAAAGGGATTTTCCACTTCGATCGGTTTGGCCGCCAGCCAGCACAAGGGCAATGAGGACGAAATGTACCTCTACGGTTCGCTCGCCTGGTCGCCGGACGACGCCATGAGCCTATACAGCTCGTTGCGGGTGGACAACAAGGTTTCCGGCGACGCCAGCGGCAACAAAGACGGCCCCGACATCACCACCCTGTTCGTGAACATGAACTACCGGTGGGGCTGGACGGCACGGCTGAATTTAACCTATAACCAATACCGCGCCATCTGGCTGCAAGACACCATGAAATACGGCATCGACCACAATATCAACCGGAACTACGGCGTTTATGCCGATTACAGCATCACCAGCGGCGGCAAGATATACACCGACCTGTCCTATGCCACCCGCGGCAATGACGGCAAAGACGGCAACATCATGGGCGTCGGTTACCGGCAAAACGAGATGCCGGGCACGATGTATTGCAACCTCGCCTACCGGGCGGTGAACTATTACACCAACAAGGGATGGCAGGGCTTTTTCGCGGTGGGGGCGAACCCGCGCGAAGATATCGGCGGCGAAGTGAGCGCCACCTACATGTCCAGCAAACAGGACAACGCCGACGGCGATCTGACCCAGATGATTTACGGCGCATCGGTGAACTACAGCGTCACCAGGCAGCTCTTCTTTTACGGCATGCTGGAGTACAGCGACCAGAATATCCCCACGCTCAACGCCGTGAAGTACCCCTCCAGCTACAAAACCACCTCGGTATTCCTGAACCTCGACTACCGGTTCTAGGCATCCGCCCGGAAGGTATCATTCCGGCTTGCGGTAAACCGTTTCCCCGTCTTCGGCGAACTGCGCAAAGAGCGAACCGCCGCTTTCAAACTCCTCTTCGGTGAGGGTGATAATATCGAACGGCACCTGAAACTGCTTCATGGCGGTGATCTCGGCGTTCTTCGTCAGCGCCGCGCGCTCGAAGATGCTCTTCCCCGCAAAATCCTCCGAGATAACCAGCAGGTCGATGTCGCTCTCCTCCTGTTCGTCGCCGCGTATGCGGCTGCCGAAGAGGATGATCCGGTCGAGATGCAGCCCTTCCGCGAGAAGGATGTCCTTCAGGCGGCCGATAGCGGTTATAACCTTCCCTTTATCCATTCCAACGCTTTCCTCCCCTCCATGAGGAGATCACGGGTCATTCCCTCGCTGAACGTATCGAGCATCTTGTGCAGGTCATCCGGATAGCGTATCTGCGCGCTCACGCGGTTGAGCGTGTAGAGGTAGTCGAATATCGGATCCGGCACATGCAGCTTCATCCGTTCCACCAAATAGACCAGACTGTGGGTTTTTGGGGGAACGCGCCGCAGCTTGGCCGTGTAAACGCCCTTCAACGCCTTCTCCAACGCGAGGTGGCACATGAAAACGGCGTAGAAGAAGCGTCCCACCCCCAGAACGAGGTCGGCGGTATCCATATCGAAATCCGCCTGCCGCAGCCATTCCAGCGGCTTCTTCTTCATCCGTTCCCCCATGTACGGTATTCTACCCCGTTTCCGCGACTTGGGGCGCAATTCACGCGGCGGTTATGGGGGGAACGCGCGCGGCGGGCGGCGCGGCGGGGAAATCAGGTGATGTTGTCCGCTTTTTCTTCGTAACCGGGCGGGGGCCACTGACCAAGGCGGCGCAACAGGTTGCAGCCGTATTCTTCGCAGAGGTAGAAACTGAACATGAAGTCGTCGCGGTCGATTATTTTCGCTTGCATGCCGGTGGGTGTTCCTTTGGCGCTCAGATATTCCAGGCGCACTTTGCCGGTCTCCGTCTCTTGGGCCCAGTAGCAATTCTCGCCGCCGCCGATAACGTCCACCTTCTCGTGGTAATGACCGTCGATTTTGCCGTCGATGAGGGTGGCGGTCGGCTCGGCGTTTTCGGGGCGCTTTTTCCCCGTCGAGGAGGTGTAGAAGGAGGTGCCGCCTCCGCCCGTGCCGGCGGCGGGAGGCGCGAATTTCGGTTTTACCCGGGGGGCGATGCGTGGCGCCGCGGGGGGCGCTTCCGGCTTTGCCGCCACGGGCGGCGTTTCCACCTTGGGCGCGGCGGGAGCGCTTTTATCCACCGCGAAAGGGTTCACGCCGTACCCCACTTTTTTTGATTTTTCGGATGCCGCCCCCATGCTGAACGATTGCACGGTGAGCGGTTTGTCGGAAAGGACGTTCTCCATTTTCTCGTTGAAGTCGGACATGGTGAACGGTTTCAGAATGAAATCGGTGGCGCCCGCCTTGAGCGCCGTGCTCATTTCGTTAAAGTGACGCTTGTCGGCCACCAGCAGGAAGCGATAGTGTCCCGAAAATTTGGCCTTCATCGTCTTAATAAGTTTTATGGCGCCGCCCGCGGGGGTATCCCAATCGACGATGATGAGGTCGATAAGGATTTTTGGCAGGGCCGCCTTTCCCAGAAGACCCGCCATGCCGGAATAGGGATCAATCGACGAGGCGATTGCCTGGTCGAAGTCCTCCTGCGATTCCACATCAAGCACATTCGGGCATCCGATCTTGCGGATCATGATGTCGATGATGTGACGCGCTTTGACGTCTTTTTCAAACAGGATGATCTTTTTCGTTTCTATTGCGCTGTCCCCTTATGTCCGCCGCCAATGTGCGTTATCAATCCCCGGATCATTGCGTCCCTGTCTTGCTCCGTATGCGCCAGGGAAAGCGTTAAACGGAGCCGGGAAGTCCCTTCTTGGACGGCGGGAGGCCGTACAGCCTGAAGAAATATCCCATCGTCCCACAGCCGTTTCGCGGCTGCCAAGGCATCGCCCGCTTCCCCGATAACGAGCGGTATTATATAGCTTTTAGACGGAATAGCAAAACCAGCGGTTTTTAGCCGCTGGTGGCAGCCTTCGGTGGCGCGAAAAAATGCGTTACGTTCCGTTTCAAAATTTCCCAGTATCTCCACCGCTTTCAGGCTTCCCGCCGCCACCGCGGCCGGCATGGCGGTGGAAAATATGAAGCTGCGTGCCCTGTTCAGCAGCCAATCAACGGTGCTTTTTTTTCCCGCCGCGAACGCCCCCATGCCGCCGGCCGCCTTGCCCAGCGTTCCCATGAGAATGTCGATGTCATGCTCCACGCCAAACAGTTCCGGTGTGCCGCGCCCGTTTTTTCCCAACACGCCGAATGCGTGGGCATCGTCCACATAAACGTATGCCCCGTATTTTTTCGCCAACGCGCAGATGGCATCGAGCGGGGCCATGTCGCCGTCCATGCTGAAAAGGCCGTCGGTAATGATCCAGCGGGCGCGGGCGGATTGTCCTTTCTTTAAAAGCTTTTCGAGGGCCGCCATGTCGCGATGCGGGTAGCGCGCGAAATCGGCGCGGGAGAGGCGGCAGCCATCCACCAGCGAGGCGTGGTTGAGCTTGTCGGCGATGATGAAATCCCCTTTGCCCGCGATGGCCGGGATCACGCCGCTGTTGGCCGAAAAGCCGCTGCCGAAGAGCAACGCCGCCTCCATGCCAAGAAACGAGGCGATGTTTTTTTCAAGCTCCGCGTGGGGAGTCCGCGTACCGGAGATGAGGCGCGAACCGCCGGAGCCGAAGCCGTACCGGTCCAGCCCGTCCTTCACCGCCGCCACAATGCGCGGGTCGTGCGAAAGGCCGAAGTAGTCGTTGGAGCAAAAGAGAAGAAGTGTGCGCCCGTCTATCGTGACGGTGCGCGCGGAGCCGCCATCGAACGCCGTGGCGGCGCGCAGCAGCCCGCGGGCGGCCAGGTCTTCCAGCCCGGCGGAGAAAATATCGTCAGTCAACGACCTCCAGCTCCAGGTCGGCGATCATTTCCAGGTCGTCCGCGGCGGCGCGGCCTTTGGTGGTGAGGTAATTACCCACCATCGCGCTGTTGGCGCCGGCAAAAAACATGAACGATTGCAGGCCGCGCAGATTCACCTCGCGGCCGCCGGCCACCTTGATGTCCCTGTCCGGCAGGTAGAGCCGGAAAAAGGCGATGATCTTGAGTATCTCCAGCGGCCTGAGCGGCGGCTGGTTTTCCAGCGCGGTTCCCTTTATCGGATTGAGGAAATTGAGCGGTATGGAGTCGACGCCGAGCTGGCGCAGTTCTTCGGCGAATTCCACGCGCTGTTCGGGGGTCTCTCCCATGCCGAGAATGCCGCCGCAGCAGACGCGCAATCCCGCCGCCTTCGCTGCGCGGATGGAATCCACGTTCTCATCGTACGAGCGGGTGGAGCAGATATTGGGGTAGAAGCCGCGGGCCGTCTCCAGGTTGTGGTGGAATTCCTGCAAGCCGGCCTCCTTCAGCGCGCGGGCCTCATCCTCGTCGATAACGCCAAGCGACGCGCAGCGGTGGATGCCGACGGTCTCCTTCATCTCCCTGATCCGGCCCAGCAGTTCGTCGAACTCCCCCGCGCGGGTGACGGCTCCCTTGCCGCTGGTGACGATGCCGAACTTGTGCGCGCCGCTTGCAAGCGCCGTCGCGGCGGCCCGCGTTATGGTTCCGCCATCCACCAGCTCATAGGCCGGAACTTCGCTGGACGCGTGAACTGATTGCGGACAGAAGGCGCAATCTTCGGGACAGCGCCCCGACCGGGCATTGATGACGGAGCAGAGCGAGACCCGGTTTCCCTTGTAAAAGCGCCGCACACGGTCGGCCGCGGCCATAAGCGGCATCACATAATCGGCGTGGAGATTGACGATCTCCAGCGCTTCGCCGCGCGCCAGCGGCTCGTTGCGGAGCGCCTTTTCCATGCAGTTGTTTATCAGGGCGTATGGCTGGTTCATTATTCTATTTCCACGCGGACGTATTCGGGGCTTTGCCCCTTCTGTTTTTTTACCACAATCATCAGCACGCCGAAACGGTATTCGGCGTGAACCTCGTCTTTTTCCACGATGACCGGCAGGCGGAAGGTGCGCTGGAACGAGCCGTAGTTCCGCTCCAGGCAGACGTACCGTCCGTGGCCGGTCTTCAAGGGGCGTTTCCCCTGGATGGTGATGTAGTTCTCGCTCATCTCGATGCGGACGTCTTTTTCCTCAACGCCGGGAAGCTCGGCGCGGATCACCACATCGTCGGCGGTCTCATACATATCCACCGGCGGCACCCACGCCTGCGCGCTGGCGGAAACGGAACGCCCGCCATTTTCAAAAAAGCGCTCCATCGTATCCTTCGGGGCGGCCGGTTCATGACGGCGGTGGGCCATTGGGGGTACTCCTTATGTTAAGGATGAAAGTATACCAAAGATGGAGGCCGTGAAAAAGGGAACTCCGGCAATCGCCCCGTATCTCCCCTTCGACATCCGTTGTTGTCGCGTATAATGACCGGGAGAAGTTCACATTGGGTTTGGCTAAGTAATCACACGCAACCACGTTACAAGGAGACAGCGATGGCTAAAATCACTCTCAAGGGAAATCCGATAAACACCGCCGGGAACCTGCCGTCCATCGGGGCCGCCGCGCCCGGCTTCAAGCTGGTGAAAACTGACCTCTCCGAAGTCACGCTTGCCAGCTACGCGGGGAAAAAGAAGGTGCTCAACATTTTCCCAAGCCTTGATACGCCGGTCTGCGCCACGTCGGTGCGCCGCTTCAATCAGGATGCCGCCAAGATGCCGAATACGGTGGTGCTGAATATTTCCGCCGACCTGCCGTTTGCCCACAAACGCTTTTGCGCCGCCGAGGGAATCAACAATGTGGAGAACCTCTCCACCTTCCGGAGCGGCTTCGCGGATGACTACAAAGTGAAAATCGTGGACGGCCCGCTGGCGGGGGTTTGCTCCCGCGCGGTGATAGTGCTGGACGAACATGACAAGGTGAAATACGTCGAGCAGGTGCCGGAAATCACCCAGGAGCCGAACTACGAAGCGGCCCTGAAAGCGCTCTGATCAGGCGTTGACGGCCGCGGCTTCGAGGGCGCAGCCGATGGCGCCATTGAAGAGGGGGTGGCGCGGGACAATGAGTTCCGCGCCAAGTTTTTCGCCCAAAAATTCCAGCACGCCGCCGTTGCAGGCGACGCCGCCGGTAATGACATATTTATCCGATCCGTACCGCCGCGCCAGCGGCGCCAGCCGTTGCGCCACCGAGAGGTTGGCCCCGGCGCAGATATGCCCGATATCGGCCCCTTCCGCCAGCGCGCCGACCACTTCGGATTCGCCGAAGATGGCGCAGGTGGCGGAGAGCGGTACCGGCTTGTCCGTGTGTCCGGCCAATTCCTCCGGCGTGATGCCCAAAATCGTGGCGATGTTTTCCAGATACCGGCCGCTACCGGCGGCGCATTTATCGTTCATCACGAAATCATCCACCTCGCCGCCGCGCACCCGGACCACCTTGGTGTCCTGCCCGCCGAGGTCGAGGAGGGTGAAATCGGAAAGTCCGCTCTGGTACGCCGCGCCGAGGGTGTGCGCCTTGATCTCGCTGATGACGGCGGAGCCTTCTATCCGGACGTTGTAGCGGCCATAACCGGTGCTCACCACCCGCTCATAGGCAAAACCCTTTTCCAAAAAAACCGGCAGGCGGGAGATATCCACTTTTCCCGCGTGGCGGCACAGGGTGTAGAACTTGATCGTATCCAGTTTCTCGGCGAAGAGCAGCTCTTCGCCATCGAACGCGGCCAGCTTGACGTAGCGGCTGCCGACATCGACGCCGAGCGTTTTCACGACGCCGCCTTCCGCCGCTTGCTCCCCAGCATCTCGCAAAAGCCCTCGATGCGGAGGCGGGTGCGCGCGTCCAGCGGGCCGGGGGCGTCCCCTTCCACCGTCAGCAGCGGCAGCCCGGCGAGGTGCTTGCGGAAAACCACATCTTCCATCTGGTGATGGCAGAACGACTGCACATAGTGAACCACCCCGTGGACGCCACGCCGGGAAATTTCCGCCTCGATGTCGCGTACGCGGCTGAAAACATCGTAGGGGTAGGTGTAACGCCGGTAGCGCTCCACCAGGTCGCCGGTTTCGAACGGGAAGGTGAACTGCCGCTGCACCTCATTGAAGATCACGCGCGCCCCGCGTGTTTCGAGGAACTGGTAGATGTCGGTGAAGATCGGCGGCACGCCGATGTAGGCGAGGCGGATCGTTTGCGGAAGCGGTTCACGCGCGGCGGCCTCCGCCATGAAGGCATCCACCTTTTGCTCGAAGCGCTCCATGTCGCCGTCCATGTCGCTGGCGCTGACGAGGAAGAGGTGGTTTTCAAATCCGGTTACGGTGTTTTCGCGCCACGTCATTTCGTCTATGCGGTGCAGTTTTTTGCGGATGCGGTCCATCCGGCGCATCATCGCTTCGGCATCGGCGAACGTGATCCCGAAAAAGGCGGCCAGCTTATCCATCTGCCGTTTCAGCAGGCCGTAATCGCGGTCGTACGGATAGGCGAAGGGAATCGATTTCACCCCTTCCGTCCCGAGTATCTCGGCCAGCGAGCGGGTGTGCGAGCAGTCGCCGTCGCTCACGGCGATGACGCTCTCGACGTTGGCGGCAAGCGCCGCGCCGTACATTCCCTTGATCCAGCCGCAAACCGCGCGCGGCAGGCCGCCGCGCTCGGCCCGCTCCAGCATTCCCATCGGGGCGGCATCGGCGATGAAAATGTTATTCAGGTCGACCGGCACCCCCCCCGCCGCGAAGATGAACTCGGCGGGGATGGTGGTGGTGATGCCGACCCGTCTCATTGCTTGCTTTGCGGTTCCGGTATCGGCTCTATCACGATGAAGGTGGAACTGCTGCCGCGCCGCACGGTAAAGAGCACCGCTTCATCCGCCGGTATTTTCGCCAGCAGGTCGCTGAATTGCCCCACGTTCGCCGCCGGCTGGCGGTTCACCTCTTCGATCACGTCGCCGCGCTGGATGCCGGCCTGAGCCGCCACGCCGCGCGGGTCGATGCCGCTGACGGCCACCCCTTTAAGCCCCTTGGGGAGGTTCAAGCCTTTTTCAATCTCGGGGGTGATGTCGCTCACCACGATGCCCAGGTCGTCGTAGGTCTCTTCGCCTTTGGCGGCCGCCTGATAGGCTTTTTCCCCTTCCCGCAGATCGCCCAAGGCCATTTTCAAGGTCATTTTTTTGCCGTTGCGCTCCAGTTCCAGTTCCACCGCGGTGCCGGGCTTTTGCTCGGCGACATAGCGGGGAAGGTCGCGCGAATCTTTCACCTCTTTACCGCTGAATTTCGTGATAACGTCGCCGCGCTTGATGCCCGCCGTTTCGGCCGGCCCGCCCGGCGCCACGCCCCCCACCAGCGCGCCGACGGCGCCCTTCAGCTTAAGCGCCTTTTGCAGTTCGGGGGTGATGCTCTGGATGATGACGCCCAGCCAGCCGCGGCTGACGCCCTTCTTTCCCTTGAGGTCCGCCAGTATCTGTTTTGCCATGTTGATGGGTATGGCGAAGCCGATACCGATGTTGCCCCCTTGGTTGCCGGGGAGTATCGCGCCGTTAATGCCGAT
>JACRGQ010000062.1 GCA_016217735.1 Nitrospinota bacterium | reverse complement strand
CGAAGGATCTCTTTCCGGAAAGAGATTCTTCGCTGCGCTCAGAATGACAACCAAGGCTGCGCCCACCCTTAAAGGGCGCTTCCACGGCGGTTTGTACGCGGCTGGCGCCCTCTTTCGAGGATTTCCGGAGCGGAAGAAAACATATTCCGCCGCCCTTCATAACGACACGCATAGATGGTTTTTCATCACCCTTCCAGCTAGGGCTTTTTCGGCTTGAGGTTTTCGTCCAGCGGCAACGCTTCGTCGATCAGCATGACCGGTATTTCATCCTTGATTTCGTACAACAGGCGGCAGGAGGGGCAGATCAGCCCGTCTCCCGCCCCGGTCAGCGTCAAATCGCCCTTGCACTTCGGGCAGGCAAGCAGGTCAAGCAGTTCTTTATCCAGCGCCATCGGATTTCCCCTTATTTGTTATGGCCGGGCCGCCGCCAACTGGCCGGCCCCCGCCTGGTATTTCGCCAACTCCACGCCGGCATAACCGATGCCGGCGGCCGCCATCGCATCATAGGCGAACTGGTCGGCTTCGATCTCTTCCGGGGGGCCGAACCCCCCGCCGTTTTCAAGCGCGGCGGCGGAATGCCCCAGCGCCGCATGCCCTATTTCGTGATAAAGCACGAACGCCAGCGCCGACCGGAAAGCCGGTTCCCCGCCCCAGCCGGGGGCGGCGCCGTTCAGCGCGTCGATAAAACCGGCGGAAAGAAAAACCGCGCGGTGGACGGTGTAGGCCGGCCGCGGCAATCCCGCGCAGAGGTAAACGCCGATTTGCTCCTCGCCACGCGGCGGGTTGTTGAGCAACGAGGCGGTTAGCGGAGCGTTGGCTGTGACGGCCCGCGCCGCGAGGTAGGGATTTATTTTCTCGACCAGGCCGTTCACCTCCGGGGCGAAAGAGGATTTGGCGTTCCCGCAATTGCCGCCGCCGGGGATGCCGTCCCATGCGGCGGTCTCCATATTTTCCAGCGCCTTTTTCGCGGCGAACTTCAACTGGATGCTCACGTTTTTATTATTGGAAGTCAGGGTGCCGTGCATGGAGCCGCCGCACGCGGAAAAAACGAGGGCGCACAGGGCCGCCGCCAGCGCGCGGCGCGGCCTAACCGCCCCGCTTTCAAAAGTTTTCATCCGTTCCATGCTCAGCAAATTCTATCATTCCCCGCGCCCTTCTCAAAGCGTTACGCGGATTTCCGGCGGCGGCGCGGGATCAAACGGACGGCCCGGCGCAAAAGTCTGTTTGGAATTGACCGGTATCTATGGCAGGATAATAGATGAAATACATGGCACGAACGGGACTGGAGTTGCACTGATGTTTAAAAAGTTTACGGAACGCGCCCGCAAGGTGATTATCCTCGCCCGCGAGGAAGCCGAGAAGAACCAGCACGAGTACCTCGGCACCGAGCATCTCCTGACGGGCATCCTCAAGGACGGCGGCGGCGTGGCCATCGCCGTGCTTCAGCGGCTTAACGTCGACCTTAAGCAGATGAAGCTGGAGATCGAGCGGCATATGCCCCCCTCCTCCGGCACCCTTATCATCG
Source organism: Nitrospinota bacterium (assembly GCA_016217735.1). Classification (NCBI taxonomy): domain Bacteria; kingdom Pseudomonadati; phylum Nitrospinota; species Nitrospinota bacterium. The sequence continues at coordinate 17,513 of JACRGQ010000062.1, read as the reverse complement.
GCGACATCCCGTTTACGGCCCGCGCCAAGAAAGTGCTGGAATACAGCGTGGAAGAGGCCCGCTCCATGGGGCACAGCTACATCGGCACCGAGCACATGCTGCTGGGCCTCATGCGCGAAAAAGACGGCGTGGCCGCGCGCATCCTGATGTCGGTGAACCTCCACTACGCCGAGGTCCGCGAACAGACCATCAACCTGCTGCGGGAGCCGGTGGCCCCCGCGCCGGAAAAGACGACGAGCAAAACCCCCGCGCTGGACGAGTTCGGCCGCGACCTGACCGAGCTGGCCCAAGGGAGCAAGCTCGACCCGGTGATCGGCCGCGACAACGAGATCGACCGCCTGATCCAGATACTGGCCCGGCGGACCAAGAACAACCCGATACTCCTCGGCGAACCGGGCGTGGGCAAAACCGCCATAGTGGAAGGGCTGGCCCAGCGCATCATCAGCAAGGAAGTGCCGCAGCTGCTGTACGACAAGCGGGTGGTCTCGCTCGACCTGGGGGCCATCATCGCCGGCACCAAGTACCGCGGGCAGATCGAGCAGCGGATCAAGGCGATCATGAAAGAAATCACCCAGGCCAAGAACGTCATCCTCTTCATCGACGAGATACACACCCTCGTGGGGGCCGGCGCCGCCGAAGGCTCGGTGGACGCCTCCAACATGCTCAAGCCGGCGCTCTCGCGCGGCGAGATACAGTGCGTGGGGGCCACCACCATCGACGAATACCGGAAGTACATAGAGAAGAACGGCGCGCTGGAGCGCCGCTTCCAGCCGATCATGGTCAACGCCCCGAGCACGGACGAGACCATCATGATCATCAAGGGGCTGAAGAACGAATACGAGGGGCACCACAAGGCGATCATCACCGAAGGGGCCATCAAGGCCGCCGTGATGCTCTCCGACCGGTACATATCGGACCGCTTCCTGCCGGACAAGGCGATCGACGTGCTGGACGAAGCCGGCAGCCGGGTACGCCTGCGGCAGGTCACGTTCCCCCCCGAAGTGCGCGAGATGCAGAAAAAAATCGACGAGCTGGCGCGCGAAAAACGCGACCGGATCGACCACCAGGAATTCGAGCAGGCGGTGGAACTGCGCGACAAAGAGGAAAAGCTCCGGCTCGACCTGGAATTCCTGAAAGAAAAATGGGAAGGATCGGCCGGCCATATCGGCAAACCGACCGTCACCGAGGCCGACGTGGCCCATGTGGTCTCCTCCATCACCGGCATCCCGGTGAACCGGCTGGCCAAGGAAGAGAGCCAGCGCCTGATGGAGATGGCCGGCGACCTCAAGAAAAAGATTTACGGCCAGGACGACGCGGTGAACGTGGTATGCGAAGCGGTGCGGCGCAGCCGCGCGGGGCTCAAGGATCACAGCCGCCCGATGGGGTCGTTCCTCTTCCTGGGGCCGACCGGCGTGGGCAAGACCGAGCTGGCGCATGTGCTGGCGGAGTACCTCTTCGGCGACCGCAAGGCGGCCATCCGGCTCGACATGTCGGAGTACGGCGAAAAATTCGCGTCCTCCAAACTGACCGGCGCCCCGCCGGGATATGTCGGCTACGAGGAAGGGGGCCAGCTCACCGAACAGGTGCGCCGCCGCCCCTACTCGGTGGTGCTGCTGGACGAAATTGAAAAAGCGCACCCGGACATCTACCAGATGCTCCTGCAGATCATGGACGACGGCTCGCTCACCGACAGCTTCGGCCGCCGGGTGAGCTTCAAGAACGTGATCCTCATCATGACCTCAAACCTCTCGGCGCGCCTGATCGAAAAGGACTTCACCATGGGGTTCCAGACCATCGAGGGCGAAACAACGCACAAAAAAATGTCGGAAGGCATCCGCATGGAGCTGAAAAAGGTGTTCAGCCCGGAATTCCTGAACCGCGTCGACGAGATCGTCGTGTTCCGCAAGCTGGAGCGCGATTCGATGGCCCGGATCATGGACCTGCAACTGGCGAAAGTGCGCCAGCGCCTGGTGGAGGAACACTTGGATATCGAAGTCAGCCGCGAGGCGAAAGACTGGCTCATTGAAAAAGGGTTCGACCCTTCGTACGGCGCCCGTCCGTTGCGCCGCGGCATCCAGAAATACCTCGAAAATCCGCTCTCGGAGAAAATCCTTTCGGGGGATTTCAAGCCGGGAAGCACGATCATGGTGGAACTCCGGGGTGATGCCCTGCATCTCGTGGAAAAAGCCGCGGTCGAAACAGTATAGGCGGCAGGCGGATTTTTCATGAGCGGAACATCGCCGTGCCTGTTTTCCCCGTCCGCCGCCTGAAATGAAAAATTTTTCGGCCTGTTTCCTCGCCGCCGTCCTTGCGCTGTCGCTTCCCCGCGCCGCCGCCGCGGTCGACCTGGAAAAGCCGGTGAAGGAAATCATCGTCGCCGGGGCGAAACGGGCCAATGAAAACACCATCCGCTTCTACATCCGCTCGAAGACGGGCGAGCCGTATTCCGTCCAGACCACGCGCGAAGACATCCGGCGCATTTACAACCTCGGTTACTTCGACGACATCCGGCTCGCCACCAGGGAACGGGACGACGGCCTCGCGCTGATATACGAGGTGAAAGAGAAGCCGTTCGTCAAATCGGTGACGATCAAAGGCGCCAAGGAAGTGCCGGACAAGGACATGCAGGTGCTCATCGCCATGAAGAAAGGCTCCTTCTTCCAAAAACACCTGCTGAAAAAAGACATCCTCAAAATCAAGAACAAGTACATTAAAAAGGGGTTTTACTTCACCGAGGTGAAGACCTCCGTCACCGACGCCGGCAACAACCAGGTGGACGTGGCGTATGACGTTATCGAGCGGCAAAAGGTGAAGATCGGCAGGATGGTCTTCCGCGGCAACAGGTTTCTCAGCGACTATCAACTGGCGGAGATTATCGAAAGCCGCGCCGCCGGGTTCTGGCAAACATTCTCGGACGCCGGCAACTACCAGCGCGAAATACTCAAGGTTGACGTGCTGCGGATCGAATCGCGCTACCGCGACTTCGGCTTCATCAAGGCGCGCCTGGACGAGCCGAAGGTGGAGGTTGACCGCGAAGACGGCGTGATCGTCATCACCCTCACGGTGCATGAAGGGGACCAGTATTTCCTGGGAGACATCGCCGCGCTGGGGGACGACATCCATACCGCCGATGAAATCATGGCGCGGATGAGCCTGAAAAAAGGGGAGCCGTTCAACCAGTCGCTCTTCCGCCAAAACCTTTTCAGCGTGCAGGAACTTTACATGGACGACGGCTACGCCTACGCCACGCCGCTGCCCGATATTGTCGAGCACCCGGAGACCAAAACGGTGGACATAACCGTCAAGATCGATCCGGGCAGGGTCGTTTACATCGGGCGGATCGGCGCCGTCGGCAACTATAAGTCGAATGACAACGTGATACGCCGGGAACTGCGCCTGAAAGAGGGGGAACGCTTCAGCGGGAAGAAACTGAACCGGTCGCGCCAGCGCATCGCCAACACCGGCTTTTTCAGCGGCGCCGACGTCGAGCAAAAATCCGGCCGGGAGCCGGACACGATGGACCTGAACCTGAACCTGACGGAGAGGGAAACCGGCAGCATGAAGGCGGGCATGGGGTACAGCTCGCTTGAAAATCTGATGCTCAACGCCTCGGTGACCGAAAACAACCTGCTGGGCACCGGCAGGCGGCTTTCGCTCGGCGTCGAATCGTCCAAGCTGCGGCAGGACTACTACATCGATTTCACCGAACCCCGCTGGCAGGACCGCGACGTCTCGCTCGGCTTTTCACTCTTCGCCCGGCAGTTCGACTACATCAGCTATACCAGCAACTCCACCGGCGCCGGACTTACCTTGGGGAAAGGGTTCGGGGAATACACCCAGATGTCGCTCGGCTACCGCTTTGAGGCCATCAAGGTAACGATCAATCAGGGTCTTACGCCGACCCCGTTTCTGCGGTCACAGGAAGGAATCCGGGACACCAGTTCGCTGAGTTTCACGGTTACGCATGACGAACGCGACCTCTCATGGCACCCCACGGCCGGCTTCAAGGTGTCGGGGGACGCGCGCGTGGCCGGCGGTCCGTTGGGCGGCGACGTGAACTATTACAAACTGTCGCTCGACGGGGCGCAGTACTGGAAACTGCCCCATGACTTCGTCGTAATGGCGCACGGCGCCATAAAGTACGCCGGCTCCTACGGCGGCAAAACGTTGCCGTTGTTCGAGCATTATTTCATGGGGGGGCCGTACGACCTGCGCGGGTTCACCTTTGCGGACGTCGGCCCGCGGGACACCAACGGCCAGTCTATCGGCGGCGATGCGTCGCTGGTGTTTAACCTCGAAACCGCTTACGCCTTCACAAAGACGTTTGAAGGGGTGGTATTCTACGACCGCGGCCAGATATACGGCGAAGAAGGGGACTTGAGCAAAACCACCGACCGGCGGTATGATTTGGAAAATATGCGCCATAGCGTCGGCTGGGGGCTCCGGATTATCACCCCCGCGATGCCGATATGGCTGGCGTGGGGATTCAAGCTGGACACGAAGCCGGACGAATCCCCCATGGAATTCCACTTCACCATGGGGCGCACGTTCTGACACGGCCTCGGGAAAAACAATGCCGCCCCCCGCGGCGGAAGGAGAAAGCGATGATACGGTGGATTGTCGGGTTACTGGTTGCGGCGGCCCTGGCGCTGCCGGCGGCGGCCGTTGCCGCGGAGTTCAAGTACGGCATTATCGACATGCAGCGCGCGCTGAATGACACCGAGGAGGGGAAAAAAGCCCTCGGCCGCCTCAAAGCGAAACTGGAAACGGAAAACGCCGTGCTCAAGGCGAAGCAGGACGATCTGCGCAAGCTGGAGGAAGACCTGAACAAGCAGGGGTATATGTTGAGCGAGTCGGCCCGCAGCGAGAAAGAACTGAAGTTTCGCAAACTGCGCGAAGATTTCGACAAGTACCGCGAAGAGAAGAGCGGGGAATTCGCCCGCCAGCAGAAAGAATCCACCGAAGCAATCCTGAAAAAACTGCTGGAGGTGGTGGACGGGTACGCGAAGCAGGAAGGGCTTGGCATGATTTTCGAATCAAGCGCCCGCACCCAGGGAATGCCCGGTTCGGTGATCTGGTTCGACCCGAAAAACGACATCACCCCCAGGATCATTGAACTGTACAACAAGAAAAACCCGCTGAACTGACCGCCCGCGGCGTTTGCGCCGGCCCGTCGGGGCCGGCATTTTTTATTGGCGCCGGCGCGGCGCGGCGGCCCGCGTTAATGCCCTGAAGAGGGCGGCGTGCGGTTTCAGGCGGGTTAAAAATTCCGGGTGCCACTGCACCCCCACGATGAAACGGCCGTCCGCCGCCTCTATCCCCTCGATGACGCCGTCCGGCGCCACGGCGCTTGGCAGCAGGCCGCGCCCCGGTATTTTCACCGCTTGGTGGTGTGTGCTGTTCACGGTGACGGAGGCCGCGCCGATGATGGCCGCCAGCCGGGTCTTCGCCGCCGCCGTCACGCGGTGCGAAGGATGGCCGTGGGGCCGCGGCTGGCTGTGTGCCAGCGCGTTTTTTTTCTGGGCCGGAATGTCCTGATAGAGGCTGCCGCCGAAATACACGTTAATGAGCTGGCAACCGCCGCAGATGCCCAGCACCGGCTTCTTCGCCGCCAGCGCCCCGGCCAGCAGCAAAAATTCGCTCTTCGTCCGCTCCGGCACGGCGGGGCCGCATTGCGCGCGCCGCTTCTCGCCGTAGTATTTGGGGTCGATGTCGAAATCGCCGCCGGAGATAAGAAGACCGTCCAACGCGCCTATGATATGCCGCGCCCGCGGGCGGCTGCCTGTGAACGGCAGCAGAAACGGCTCGCCGCCGGCATCCGCCACCGCCGCCGCCATCGCCTGTTTGAGCCAGTACCGCTTTTCCCGCGCGCCGCGGCTGTTGACGGCTTCCTGAATGTCGAGCGTGATGCCGATGAGCGGTCTTGCCATGCTTCAGTTATACCGCCGCGCCAGCCGATTATCAATCGGCGTCCGGCGCGGATTGAAAAATTATTCCGCGCCCTTCTTGGGGGTTTGGCCGCGGCGCGCGCGAAGTTCGTATTCGATGTCGGCCTTCAGCCATTCCGCCTGCTTGCGGCCCATCATCATTTCGGCGGAATCGGTTCCGGCCTCCACCCGCAAGCGGCACAGCGGCCCGCGCGTGACGGCGACCCCGTCGATGCGGGCCAGCGGCGCCGTTTTGCCGGCGATGGTGAAGCCGCCGGTGCCGACCTCGATGGGACGCTTCAACTTATGGATGGACGCTCCCGCCATCGCGGTTATGAACGCGTTAAGGCCGAAGAGAAAGCCCAGCGCAACCGCCTGTTCATGCGGCAAAATTTTCCAGCCGAAGAGTCCCGCGCCCACGCAAAGCGCCGACGCCGCGTAAAACATGCCCGGAACGTACGGGGGCAGGCCCACCTCGTAACACACCCCGCCGCGGACGTTTTTTTTCAACACGCGGAGTTTCGCGTCCGCCGCCGGGGGCGGCGCTGAAGGGAAATCGGACGGTTCGCTCGCCATCGGCTCAATCCACCACAAAATGTTTGCTGAGCTTAAGGCCCTGGTTGTGGTAGCTGGATCCGATGCCGCTGCCGTAGCCGAATGACGGCATGGCCGCCATCTTCTCATAGCGGAGCTTGAAGAACAGCTGGCCGTCCTCGATGCGGAACGGCACGTCGTGCGGCCGCACCTCCAGCACCGCCTTGGTGCCGCGCACGCCGCCGTCGCCGAAACCGGAATCGAAAAAACCGGCGTAGTGCGTCCGCAACTCGCCGCTGCCGGCGTCGAACTCCACCATCTCGGCGGCGCAGTCCATCGGCACGCGCACCCGCTCCTTCGAGGCGAAAATGTAAAACTCCTCCGGCTCGAGAATCAGGAATTTTTCGCGCGGCGACTCTATCGTTTCCCAAAAATCGTGGATGCGGTATTTCCCCACGCGGGACGTGTCGATCACCGCGCTGTTCTTCTTCGCCTTGTAGCCGATGACGCGGTGCGGCGCGTCGGTGTGCGTCTCGACGCCGAGCGTGAGGCCGCCGCGTATCTCCGGATCGGGTATTTTGCCGGCGGCGGTGTAAACCAGCGGCTTGTGGTTGTGGATGCTCCGGAGCTGGTGATCGTCGACCACCGATGCCCCCGCCGGCCCGCTGAACAGCCGCAACTGGTTGAGCGAAAGGCCGGTGCGCACCTTGATGGTGAAGGAGCGCGGCACCACTTCAAGGTACAGCCCCCCTTCGTATCCCTCGCGGATGTCTTCAAACCGGGGCGTGTGATCCGATATCACGCGGGTGAAAATATCCAGCCGCCCCGTGGAGGATTTCGGATTGGTGCGGCCGCGGATGCCGCGCGGAAGGGCCAGCCGCTCCAGGAGCGGAATGAGGTAGACGTTCTCGCGCTCCAGAATGGCGCCGCCGCGCAGGTCGAGCTCGTACATGACGAGTTCCTTGAGGGTGGCCTCCACCGTGCCGCGTTGGGGAAGGAACGAACTGCGGATGCGGTAGGCCTTGGTTCCCAGCCTCAGATCGATGCTGGAGGGCTGGAACTGCTCCTTGCGCAGCGGCGTATCGGCGGTGATCCCTTTTTGCGCGCAGAGGCCGCGCAACATCTGCACCGGCAGCACGCCGCCGGATGCAATATCAAATTCCCGCCCGTTCTTTTTTTTCATGGAGCCCATCCGGTTCCGGTCTAAAAAAAATTGGCCGGTCATCTGCATCATATTCCCGGCCCGACTCAGATATTAGATGGTCGTCAGAAAGCTGTCCGCCTGTGTCAGCGGCTTTCGCCGCGGAGCGGACTTTTTTATAAGTTACTTTTTTTTGGCTTTCTTCTTGGCCGTCTTTTTCTTAGCCGCTTTTTTCTTGGCTGCCATTATACACAATCCTCCTTTCTTTGTGGTTTATTGACTAACAGCATTAATTGCGGAACCCACGCGGTCCTCATTTAATGCCGATATCAAGCTGTTTGTCCTCGTACTTTTTCAGCAACTGCTCGACAGCGGCCCGGAAAAGCACCGCCTTGGTAACCTGCAGTTCCTTCGCTATCTTGTTAAGCATCTGCACCTGATCCTCGTAGAGATGAGTGGTGACCGGCACTTTCTTCTTGGAGGATGTCATCATTCCGCTCCGCCTTTTCTCCACATAGTTTTAAATACCTTCATTTACTTTAAATGAATTATAAATCATTTTTAAATATTTATGCAAGCAAAATATTTTCAAATATTAATTTATTTTTTCCGCCGATATTGGCATTATAAATATTAGCTGTTGGTGATAATGTTGACGATTGACGAAAGGGCCGGACGCGGCGCTCCGGTTTGGCGTTTGTTTAAACAATTGGCGCGGGTGGCGTCTTTGGCGGAAAAGAAGGAAAAGAACGAAGGAATTAAGGTTGCGGAGTTGGGGGGGTGGAAGAGGCGGGAAGCCGGATTGAAAAGGCGCTCCCCTCCCCTTTTTTGCTTTGCACGAAAACGCTGCCATTGTGATCCTCGATGATCTTCTGCACCATCGAAAGGCCCAGCCCGGTGCCTCCCTCCTTGGTGGTGTAAAACGGCTCAAAGATGCGGGCCGCTTCCGTTTCGTCCATCCCCGTCCCGTTGTCGGTGACCGTGATGACGCACTCGCCCGCTTCTCCGCCGGGGCCAGCCGGCAACGCGGCGCCGATGACGATGTCGCCGCCGTCCGGCATCGCCTGCGCGGCGTTGAGCAGGAGGTTCCAGAGCACCTGCTTGAGCGATTCCGGATCGCACGTCAGCCGTATCCGGCCGTCAAGCGCGGTGGTGACGCGCACGGCCCCGCTGTAGCGGTGGTCGTTCTTGAACAGCATCACCGCGTCGGCGATAAGCGATGCCAGGTGCACATCCGGCAGCTTGCGGGTATTCGGCTGGGCGTAGGAAAGAAAGCGGCCAATGATCCCGTTGAGCCGGTCCGTCTCGCGCAGGGTGATCGCCATCAGCCGGTCATGGGGCGGTTTCAACTCGTGTTCCATCGCGGACTTCATCATCTGTATGGAGCCGCTGATGGAGCCGAGCGGGTTGCGGATTTCGTGGGCCAACCCCGCCGCCATCCGGCCGACGGCGGCAAGCCGTTCCGATTTCGCCATCGCGTCTTCCATTTTTTTGAAGTGGGTTATGTCGTGAAAGATGATGATGACCCCCAGTATCTCGCCCGTTGAATTGCGGAAAAACGACGAGGTGGCGGCGAGAATTTTTTTTTCGCCCCCGGCTTCGTGAAGCCACTCGGTTTTTTTGGGCTGTTCGGTTTCGGGAAGCGCGTCATGGTACTCCAGCGCGGGAAAAACCTCGCGCAGCGTTTTTTTCAAGAAGTCGGCGGCGCGCATCCCCAGTATCATCTCGGCCGCGGGGTTGGCCGAGATGATGCGGCCATCCAAATCGAGCGCGATGAAGCCGCTCCCCATGTTCGCCACCACGTTCTGGTGGAATGCCTGCAGGTAGGTAAGATCCCGGCTTTTGGTGCCGAGGGCCAGCAGTGTGCGGCTGAGGCGGCGGGAAAGAAAGTCGCTTAGAAACGCCACGAGGTAGAAGGCGGCGATGTGTATCAGTACGGCAAAGAAAACGTACTCCTGTGTCGGGAAAATGCGTTTTTCGGCGCCGTAGAGCGGCAAAGGATGCAACACGCCGTAAAACTCCAGGGTCACCAGCAAGCCGTAGAGGATGCTGGCGCCGGAAGCGAGGACGTAGCTTCCCCCCGGCTGCATGATGATGACCGACGAGATGACAGTGAGCATGTAGAGGAAGGTGAAAGGGCTGGCCACCCCGCCGGTGTGGTAGATGATGCCGGTCTCGATGATAAGATCCGCCGCCAGTTGGAAGTAGAGAAAGGGAACGAAACTGCGAATGCGCCCCAGCGTGAAAAGATAGACGATGTTGAGAAGATAGGTAAGCCCGATCAGCGCCGAAAGCGGGATGGGAAAAATGAAATCGGGAAATTGAATCTGAAAGATGACAACGGTGCCGAAGAAAAAAGAAATGGCGGCGAGGCGAAAAACAATGAGCGCCTTTACAATGACCGCCTGTTCCCGCGCATCGGGAAAGGATGTTTCAGCGTCCATCGAGAATCTGCCCCCCTTGCGGCGGGCGGGCGCGCCCACCGGCTAGTGGGCGCCCGCGCCCATCTGGAAGATCGGCATGTACATGGCGATGACCACATAGCCGACGACGACGGCCAGGAAGACCATCAGCATCGGTTCAAGCATGGCGGTGAGCGCATTCACCGAGTCGTCCACTTCCTGATCGTAGAAATCGGCTATTTTGCCGAGCATGGTTTCGAGCGCGCCGGACTGCTCGCCGACGTCGATCATCTGCACCACCATCGGGGGAAAAATCCCCTGCGCGCGCAACGGTTCGGCCAGCCCTTTGCCCGCCTTGATGTCATCGATGATCTCGAAAATCGCGGTTTCAATCACTTTATTGCCGGCGGTTTTGGCGGTGATGTTAAGCCCCTCGATGATGGGAACGCCGGAGGAAATCAGGGTTCCCATGGTGCGGGTAAACTTCGCGACGGCAACTTTTTTTACCAGGATGCCGGCGACCGGCAATTTCAGGATCACGCGGTCCATGACCGCGCGTCCTTTGTCGGTCTTGTACCACTTCGCCAGGCCAAAAATCGTCGCCGCCGGTCCGGCGATAAAAATGTACCATTGATTGATGAGCGTGTCGGAAAGGAAAATGATGGAAACGGTGATGGCCGGCAGTTTGCGGCCCCCCATTTCCGAAAACATTGTGGCGAAACTGGGGATGATGAAAACCAGAAGGAATGCGACGACGGCAACCGCGACCACCATGATGGAAACCGGGTAGACCATCGCCCCTTTCACTTTGCCCTTCAGGGCCGCCGCCTTTTCGATATACGCCGCGAGGCGCAGCAGGATTACGTCCAGAATACCGCCCACTTCGCCCGCTTCCACCATGTTGCAGAAAAGGGAGTCGAATATCTTCGGGTGCCGGCGCAGCGCGTCGGCGAAGGTGTCGCCCTGTTCCACGCGCGCCTTGATGTCCACGATGGCGCGGCCAAACACCTTGTTGGTCGCTCCGGAACCGAGGATGTCGAGACATTGCACCAGCGGCAGGCCGGCGTTGATCATGGTGGCGAACTGGCGGACGAATATGACGATGTCTTTATTCGTCGGCTGGGCCTCCCCCATGCCGCCCAGCAGGTCTTTCGGCTTCTCCTTGACGCTGGTCGGCGTGATCTTGAGTTTTTTGATCATCGCCTCGGCCTGCGCCAGATTATCGGCCACCACCTCGCCGGACTGTTCGCCGATCTTGGTATTGAACTTATAAATGAATTCGGGCATTACAACTGCTTTTCTTTGGTGGAGATGGCTTCCATGGCCTTGCGCGTCTTTTCCCACTGCAGGCCGAGTATCGTCAGCTTGTCGGTGGTGATCCGCAGACGGTCGATCACCGCATTCATGATCACCTTCAGTTCATCGGGGGCGTGGTGCATGAGTTCGTCGAAACGCTTTTTATCGATGACGCCCACTTCCACCTCGCCCATGGCGATAGCGGTCGCATAGCGGACGGTTTCCTGAAAGAGGCCCATTTCGCCGAAAATATCCCCCTCCGCCAGGGTAACCACGGTCACGGATTTACTGTCGATTTTTTTGCTGATGCGCACCTTTCCCTTTTGGATAATGTACGCCTTGGTGCTGACGACCCCTTCGGTAATGATCACCTGTCCATCGGAAAACCGTTCAATAATCGGCGTTTTTATCTTGTTGGCCATGCCATCCTCATGCTTTCCCCAAACTTTCCATAACTTCAAAATAAATTTTGTAAAAGCGGTCGGCGTCGCGGACGCCGCGGACAAGCGCATCGCCGAAGTTCTCCTTCGCGGCATCCTCTTTGGCCACGATCATGTTCACGCTTTTGGCGAACGCCTCCATCGGGTCGAAGCTCCGCGCCTTGTCGGCCACATAGACGAGGAAAATACGGCGCCGCTGCGCCATGTTCATATTCTGCAGATGCTCCAGGATATTGGCCTGCTCGGCCGGCTTGTTAACAAAACTGTCGGTGACAAGCACCATCCGGTAATCGTTAAAGCGGAGGTTGTTCACCGCTTCGATGTGGTGCGCGGGGGTATGCACCCGGTAGCCCAGTTTTTCCAGCAGGGCCTTGAACGCGGCCGGCTCGGTGTGGCAAACCATCGCCCCCGGCGCGTCGGAAGAGCCGCTGAAGCTTTCCCCCAGGGGCGCGGTGCGGGCGGTATCATCCATGGGCACCACCGGCGCGGCGCCATCGGCGTTGACGGTTATTTTGTTTTTGCACGCGGGGCAGTTGAAGCTGAAAACCTGCCCCTTGGGGATTTTTTCGTCCGGGATGCTCAACACTTTATTGCATGAGTTACAGGTAACTTGCATGGCTGGTCTTCCTTACTTCTTTTTCCGCGGCCGGGCGCTTGGGTCATCATCTTTGCCGTAACCTTCGTCGATGGCGAGCGAGTCGATGTCGGTGGTCTTTTCGCCGCGCGAAGACTTCACCATATCCACCCCGCGCATAACGATGGCCTTGCGGCTGGCGTAGGCAACCGCCGTTTCTTCGGTTATCTCGCCGGCCTTGAAAGCCTGGATGAGGCTCAGGTCGAAGGTGCGCCAGCCGAACGCCTCGGAGGCGGCGATGATCTCGTAAAACGTCTTCCCCTCGCTCTCGCCGTTGAGGATGGTGTCCTTGGTGCGTAGCGAATTCCCCATGATTTCGAGGATGGCCACGCGCCCGCCGCCGATCTTCGGCACCAGCCGCTGCCCGATGATCCACCGCACCGTCTCGGCCAGACGGATGCGTATCAGCTTTTCCTCGTCCTTGTCGAACATGCCGATGATGCGGCTGATGGTCTGCCCGGCGTCGACGGTGTGCAGGGTGCTCATCACCAGATGGCCGGTTTCGGCCGCGGACATGCCGATCTCGACGGTCTCGCGGTCGCGCATTTCACCCACCAGGATGACCTTCGGGGCCTGCCGCAACGCGGCGCGCAGGCCGGTGGCGAACGCATCAAAATCAGAGCCAAGCTCACGCTGGTTGAATGTCGCTTTTTTGTGCGGATGGACAAATTCCACCGGGTCTTCCAGCGTCACCACATGTACGGCGCGGGACTGGTTCACTCCGTCCAGCATGGCGGCCAATGTGGTCGATTTACCGCTCCCGGTCGCGCCGGTGACGAAAACGATGCCGTTCTTCTCTTTGGGTATCTCGTTGCAAATGACGGGAAGCTTCAGTTCCTCGATGGTGGCGATGCGGGTGGCCAGTTTGCGCAACACCATGGAATAGGTGCCGCGCTGCTGGAATATGTTCACGCGGAAACGGGCCTTGCCCGGTATCTGGTACGACGAGTCGCACGACCCCTCGCGTATGAGGAACTCGGTGAGCCGCCGGTCGCTGTTGATCAGCGCGAGGGCCATCATCTCGGTCTGATACGGCGTGAGCTTCGGTATCTTGGGGATGATCGCCACTTCGGTCAGTTCGCCGGAGTTTTCCACCTGCAACGGTTTGCCCACCGTCATGTTGAGGTCGGAAGTGTTGGAAAAAGCCTCAAGCATGGTGGAAAGGATGTAATCGAGATCAGCCTGTCTAATCATGCCCTTTACCTCTTTAGTGCTGAGCCGCCGTGAATAACGATTGTTATTCTAATGCGTTGCGGGGGTTTGAGGCAATACCTCATTTAGCGGGGACGATTCAGCCCCTCCCTTGCAAAAACGGGAGGCCGGGAGGAATTTTCCCCACGCTGATGAAAAATGTTGACAGCGGGGGCATAAATGGGCAAAATACCCCTTTCCACAATAGAGTTACCAAACGGAGGAATCGATGTTTGCCGTTATAAAGACCGGCGGGAAGCAATACCGCGTGAAAGAAAACGACCTGATAGATGTTGACCTGTTGGCCGGCGCGGCCGGCGACAAGGTGACGTTCGACACCGTGCTGGCCGCGGGCGAAGGGGACACGATGGAAATCGGCGCCCCGACCCTGAAGAAGAAGGTGGTGGCCACCATCGTGGCGCAGAAGAAGGGCGAAAAGCTTTACATCAAGAAGTTCCGCCGCCGCAAGGACAGCAAGACCCGCACCGGTCACCGGCAGAAGCTGACCTCGGTGCGCATCACCGCCATCAAAGACGCTTGAGCGCAAGGAGACGAAATGGCACATAAAAAGGGACAAGGCAGCACTTCAAACGGCCGCGACAGTATTGGCCGCCGCTTAGGCTTGAAAACGGCGGGCGGCAGCACCGTTCAGCCGGGGAACATCATCCTCCGCCAACGCGGCACCAAGATATATCCGGGCCAGAACGTCGGCATGGGCGTTGACCACACCCTGTTCGCGCTCGCCACGGGCATCGTTACTTTCAAGCACAAGGGGCGCGACCGGAAGTACGTTCACGTGCTCCCGCCTGCAACCGCTTAATCCCGAATTCTCTTATTAGGGAAGGTCTTTTAGGCCTTCCCTTTTTTTATTGGTGCGGACATCCTCGGTCATGTCTTCAGCATGAATAAATAATCCGGGTTGCGCCGCTATCTCGCGTCAAGGCAGCTTTGATCCGGGGCGGTGCCAACCTCGAAATATTCGGCGTGGCTCTTGCCGCATCGGGGATTCGCCAGCAGGCCGGTGGCATCGTCAACCACCACTTCCTCGATGCCGTCCGGAACCTTGAACTCCCGCGATTCCTTTCCCGTCAGCGCGCTTTTCATAAAGCGGTTCCAGATGGGGGCCGCCACCCGTCCGCCGCTCTCCCCTTCGCCCAATGATTTTTTGATGTCGTACCCAACCCAGACGCCGGCGGCCAAGTGGGGGGTATAGCCGACAAACCATGCGTCGGTGAAATCGTCGGTGGTGCCGGTCTTGCCGGCGGCGGGCCGCCCCGCCAACTGCGCGGCGCGGCCGGTACCTTCGTCCACCACGCTTTTGAGCATGCTGGTCATCAAAAACGCCTGCGGCGCGCCCATCACCTCGGTCAGGATCGGGAAGTAGCTGTCGCCGCCGCCCCCCTTTTTATCCACGTTCCGGATCATTTCCAACTCGGCCCGCTGCCCCTTGTTGGCGAAAAGCGCATACGCCGAGGTCAGTTCGGCCAGCGTCACTTCCGATCCCCCCAGCGCCGACGAAGGGTACGGCTTGACCTCGCTCCGTATCCCGGCGTCGCGGGCGAAGCGGATCACCTTCTCCGGGCCGATCTGCATGAAGAGTTTCACGGAGGCGACATTCATGGAGTGGGTGAGCGCGCGGCGCATCGTCACTTTGCCGTAAAAGCGGTTTTCGTAATTCTTCGGTTTCCAGTTCCCGCCGAACGCGGGGTCGTCCATCTCCACCGGGGACTCGATAAGGAACGTGGCGGGGGTGAGGCCATCGCGGATGGCGGCGGCGTAGACGACCGGCTTGAAGGCGGAGCCGGGCTGGCGCTGGGCGTGCAACGCGCGGTTGAACTGGCTCTCGGCGAAATCGCGCCCCCCCACCATCGCTTTCACCGCGCCGGTGGCCGGATCGATGGCGATCAACGCCCCCTGCAACGGCAGCCCTTCCGGATTGCCGCCGCGGCGGTTGATCCGCTCCTCCGCCTCCTTCAGCCCTTCGGCCAGCGCCTGCGTGGCGGCCAGCTGCATCTCGATGTTCAGGGTCGTATGCACGGCCAGCCCCTGGCGGTAGATCGTTTCGCCGCCGTACTTTTCCTCCAGCGCCAGCCGGATGGTCTCCACGAAATACGGCGCCACTTCCGGCTTTTTGCGGGTGGCCAGCGTGATCGGCTCCACCGCCGCGGCGGCGCGTTGCGCTTCGGTGATGAACCCCTCCTCCGCCATCCGCCCGAGCACCCACTCGCGGCGGGCGCGGGCTTTGGCCATATCGTTGTACGGAGAGTAGATGCTGGGGCCGCGCGGCAGCGCGCCGATCACGGCGGACTCGGCCAGCGTGAGTTCGCCGGCGTGCTTGCCGAAGTAGACCTGCGCCGCCGCCTCCAGGCCGTAGGCGCCGGAACCGAAATATATCTGATTGAAGTAAAACGTCAGCAGTTCGCTCTTGGTGTAATTGATCTCCAGTTGCAGGGCGATCATCAATTCCTTCAGCTTACGGCTGAAGGTCTTTTCGGAACTGAGGAACAGCGTTTTGGCCAACTGCTGGGTGATGGTGCTTCCCCCCTGCACGAGGCGGCGCGCGCGGATATCGGCGGCCAACGCGCGCAGGAGCGAATAGACGCGGAACCCCCGGTGCTCGTAAAAATGCGCATCTTCGGCGGCCAGCACCGCGTTAACGGCGTCCTGGGGAATCTGGGAAAAGGCGAGCAGTTCCCGTTTTTCCTGGAAAAACTCGCCAATGATCCGGCCGTCATCGGAGTAAATCCTGGTGCTCACCGGCGGCGTGTAATCTTCCAAGGCCCGGACGGAAGGCATGTCGGTAAACCGCGCGAAGAGGGATCCCACCAGCGCGCCCGCCAACGCGCCGGCCAGCAGGGCCGCGGCCACGGTCTTTTTACGAAACAGCATCTCCCCTTCCGCGGCCGCCCCGCTCCGCGGCGGCTGGCGGCCTAGTCGCTGTATTTATGGCTGGACACCACGCCATTCTTGTCGAATTCGATGTGAAGGGCGCGGAGATTGAAGTCCTTGTAGAAGTGGCGTTCGGCGCCGTCAATCACCAGCACGTCAAGCGGTTTGCCAAACAGCCCCTCGACCTCCGCCTTGGTCGACTTGCCGTTGACCAGTTTCGCCGTCTTCTCCCGCGACAAGGCGTTCGGCGCCGCCAGATCAAGACGCTCCACGCTGCACGCCGCCAGCAGCGCCGCGGCGGCGGTTATTACCAACATTCGTTTGGCTTGCATCGGGGCATTATAGCAATGTCGGCCGGAATTCACTAACGAAGGAAATCACGTATCCGGTCCCGCCAAGTTCCGCCATGCCGCAGGCGGTTTCCTTCGGGGCGCTCCCCGTTGTATGTAAAAAGCGGTACCCCCCATCCGCATGATTCCTGCACACGGTGGACGCTGAACACAAAAATGTCCCGCACCTGTTCGCGCGCGAAGCCGTTCCACAGGGGAAGCAGTTCCTCGAAGCGGGGATCGCCGGGCGCCAGCGCCTCCCCCCGGCAGTAGAGCCGCAGGATGAGCGGCTTTTCATCAAAGCTGCAAAACATCAGCGTCACGGTGTTTCCCGCCGCGATGTCTTCCGCCGTCCGGTTGCCGCTGCCGGGTGTATGGATATAGGCCAGCCGGTTCGGCCCCACGCTTTTAAGATCGAACATCCCCTTGGGGGAAACGTTGGTGTCCTTCCCCGAAGCGGCGGAGCCGATAAAAAAAATCTTTTGCGACGCGATGAAATCGAGGTGCGATTGGTTGAGGGAATCGAAAACCTTTGCCATACGCCGATTGTATGACGCGGGGGGGAAGTTGGCAACCGGCGCCTGCCGGTAATGTTGCGAGCACATTAACCGTCCGGTGTAGGAGCACATTACCTGTCCGGTTATATAAAACGTCCATGGAGGCGTTTTATGAGAAAGACGATGTTCGGGCAGGAGGTGTTACTCATGCGATTTCAAGAAGCGCATAGCGG